>CALMKY010000020.1 GCA_937867195.1 uncultured Saprospiraceae bacterium
ACCTGGTCACTGTACGTACTGATCGATTTGGATACTTTATAGATATTATCCTGGGCTTCGCTAAAGGCTCGCTGCTCGATACCTTCCCGTATACCGGGCATCGTCTTCACTCCATAGCCTGTATAATAGCCTGGAGCATAGATCTGATGTTTATACCAGGGCCTGCGGGGTAATCCGTCTTCATTGATAAGACTGTGCTCGATCATATAAAGAGCTTTATTGAGTTCTTTTTGTTGCTCGGGAGACTTGAGTAAAGCCTGGTTGGATAATGAATTAAACTCTTCAGCATTTTTCTTTAGCTCCATCATAGAGTTTTCTAAAAGACTAAAGTCCAAATACGGAACAAAACCTTTTTCTTTTGGCAATTTCAATCCAAGCTTGGGATCTTGTGCCAGTTGATATACTTTATCATTTAATAATTTATTTTCCATCTCGGTTTGATTGCGCATATTATCGATGAGTGATTTTAGCTCGGTGACATATTCATTCATCGTATTGCTGAATTTATTGAATTCAAATGGGAGCACATCGGCATTGGCCATGCGCATCATGATGCGACCACAAGTTTTAGATAAAGCCACACCATATTGAAATCCCGGATCCTGGAACCTCGTGAAATGATCATATGAATCATAGATCGAATGATATTCACCGCCATCGCTTTCACCACCATAACCCACGTTCAGGGATGCGATACCCAGGAACTGTAGAAATCCTGACCAATCAGATCCTGCACCGAGTGCACCGAGTTTAATCCATTTATTACCTGCCATTTTTGCCCTACCCGAAGCATCCGCATCTAGCATAGCTTTAGCATATTTTCGTTCTTTGACGGTAACATTGGTCTGAGGATCGATGACCTGATCTGCAATTTCATTAAAAAATGATTCGAGTGTATGGGATCCTGCTGCTCCGACGAAGCCCCGGCTATTGCCGTCGGTATTGAGATACATCACTGCTTTTTGTTTGAGCTCGTCCGCATGATATTCTGTCCATTCGGTTGAGCCCAATAAAGAGGGTTCTTCACCATCCCATGCACAGTACACGACGGTACGCTTCAGGTTGTATCCTTTCTTTACAAGTTCAGCTAATGCTTTTGCTTCATCTAATTCACTACACATTCCGCTGAGTGGATCAGCAGCTCCATTGACCCAGCCATCATGATGATTACCCCGTATGATCCATTCATCAGGATATTGCGAACCTTTGAGTTTAGCAATAACATTGTACAATGGTTTGATATCCCAATTAAACTGAAGATTCATATGCACATTCTCTGTGCTGGGACCTACATGATATGTGATCGGCAATGTCCCTCTCCAGGACGGAGGTGCTACAGGACCTTTGAGAGCTTGCAATAATGGTAAGGCATCGTCATAGGATATCGGCAATACAGGTATCTTCATAATGGTCTTGGCATCTTTGAGATCGAGCCGCTTGGTGTCTTTTTTAGCTCCTACTCCCGGAGTCAACGGATCACCCGGATAGACCGGCATATCCATGACAGACCCACGTTGAGCACCATCTTTTGGCCTGAAGGGTCCTGCAGGATATACATCACCCTGAGTATATCCATCATCGGCCGGATCAGAATAGATAATGCAACCTATGGCACCGTGTTCATAGGCTACTTTGGGTTTGATACCGCGCCAGGAACCACCATATTTAGTAATGACGATTTTGCCTTTTACATCAATGCCCATTTTTTCGAGTTCATCATAATCCGCGGGTACACCCCGGTTGACGAAGACCAGCGGTGCTGTCACATCACCATCTGCCGAATAAGCATTATAGGTAGGCAATTGCTCTGCCTGTTGATTGGATGTATGATCTTCGGATATGGCAGGCTCTTGTAATTTTAGCTTATATGGTTTACTGCCAAGTAATTCTACTACTCTTGTCTTAGGTGTCGGGAATAATACATTAAACTCTTCGATCTCCGCCTGGTATCCCCATGATTTAAAAAGATTGAGCATATACTCTGCATTGGCCTTATCGTGGGGTGAACCTACATGATGTGGATGGGATGACATAAATTTCATATAGGTATCCTGTGTCGTGCCACTCAAAGAAGCATCAAATTGTTTTTCTGATTCGAGTTGGGACTTAGCAGCCGCATCGGTGAAACCCATGATTTTCTGCCCCTGGGCGTAAACGGATAATAAGCAAAGTACGAATGCAATCTTTTTCATATTTTGGATAAAATGATTAATGTTATGAGAGCTAAACATAGGGAGATTTTTTGAGAATAGAATGGCTAAATGACCGCCTCGTAAAGTTCTATGCGATGACTCATCTCTTTTTATTCCGGGATCATAAACCAGCCAATATAACTCCACATACACCCACTCCGACTAAAAACATAATACCGGCTGCAATCAATAGCTTTTTGGCAAATTCAGGCCTGGATCGGATTCGGATTAAACCAATGATAAACAATACGATGGGTGTAATCCAATACAGTAGCGCTAAAACAAATAAAATCGATATGGCATCCATGCAGGTAAATTTATGATTGTTTACTTAATACATTATCTAAATATTCTCTTTTTTCGTCCCGGTAAAAAAGATTCATGGTCTCGAAAGGAATTATTTTATTATCCTTGTTTACAATGTGGACACAGGACTTTTTTATAGCTCTGACATCAAAATTATAAGCGTCTATGAATTGCATGATGATGATCCTGAATAAATTTTCATACCCAAGATTTGGAGCGTCTACAGATGGCAGGCAGCAAAGTAAATTATGTAAATGTCCGGATGCTTTATCAGTAGAAGTACCTGTACTGAAGATTTCAAACATTTTTTGATGCAGGGCCTCGTCTTGTTCGTAGACGATGGTATTTTTACTATTGTCAAGCAGGTCTGCCGGATTGATATACCTCGTCAAGGGAATATGGTTCCCTTCCAGTTTTAATACATATCCCATGACCAGGGCATCTGGATTGCAGGGCACCGGTATTAAATCATCAGGAGTAAAAATGTCTGTCTGCTCCAGGATTTTTCTTCTGACTTCTGTAAGTGTTATTCTATTTGATTCATGATTAAAATGAAGATTCCTTCCTGCGATTTGAGTGGGTTGGAAGGTAACACCTCTCACGCATTTTTGATGTAGAGCATATTCTATCGTTTTGCCGATTTCATCATCATTCAGTCCTTTTTGAAGGGTCACGACCAGGGTGGTCGATAGATTTAATGTATTTAGGTTTTCAATTGCTTTTTCACGTATGGTTATCAAATTAGCCCCGCGCAGCGTCATCAAGGCTTCTTCTTTAAATGAGTCAAACTGAAGGTAAATTTCAAAATCAGGTGAATACGTTTTTAATCGCTGAGCAAATTCAAAATCTTTTGCTATCAAAAGACCATTCGTATTGACCATGATGTGCTTGATCGGCAACGTTTTTGCATAGTCTAGGATCTCAAAAAACTGAGGGTGAAGGGTCGGCTCTCCACCACTGATTTGTACCACATCGGGTTCTTTTTCATTTGCTACGATGGTATCCAGCATCGATTTCACTTCTTCCAATGTCCTATGTCGCCCATGGGTCGGTGATGAACTCGCGTAACACGTAGGACAGGTGAGATTGCACCGATCCGTGATTTCAATGATTGTCAGACAAGAATGTTGTTCGTGGTCTGGGCATAGGCCACAATCGTAAGGGCATCCGTAATGAGTCTTGGTATTAAACTTAAATGGTGTCTCGGAGGGTTTGTTATAGTTCCGGATATTTTTATAATACTCTATATCGTCTGCTATGAGTACTTTGGAAGCACCGTGTTCTGGACATCTTTTGAGCATGTAGACCTTGCCATCTTCAAAAACAATCTTGGCGTCGATCCTTTGCAGGCACTCGGGGCACAGACTTAAGGTGAAATCATAATAAGTATATTTTCTAGTAGGCATTTCTTATCAATTTTAGTATGGTAGGCGAATAATATGTCCAACACGCTATGCAAATCCATTGAATGCTGCTCAATCCTGAAATAAAAAATACATTGGGCTTTATACACTCAATGATAAATCTGAAACCAAAATACAAAATCATAAATACTTTAAATAAAAGCCCATTTTCTTTTTTTAAACCGGAAGCATTCTTCTTTAAAAATACAAATAATAAAGCCAGGAATACCATTTCATACAACGAAGTAGGATGTCGATGCAGGCCGTCTCCGAGATCCATACCCGTAATAAAATGAGTTTCTTTACCATAGGTGAATTCTTTGATGCCACTTAAGAAACAACCGAGGCGTCCGATAAAAATCCCCAGTATGATCGGGAATGTAAATAAATCACCCGATGATTGTCGCTCACCGATTATTTTTTTGGCAAGCTCTACCCCGAACATTCCTCCAAACAATCCACCCATGATGGATTTAGTGTTGAGCAGAAATACAAAGTCTTGTAGGGTAGAAGGCATCATAGGATTTTCCAGGTAACCCATTACTCTTGAACCGATCAAGGCTCCAAGAATAGCGCCGAGAATGATTGAAAGCCTGTTCTGGCCGGATATGGTATCGTTTGACATTTTCCTTAGCCAGAGGTAATATCTGAATGCAATGAAGAAAGCAAGATATTCCAGGATCAGATGTATGTTGATTTTTATTCCGAATAAAGTTGGTTCGAATGGGATTGAAAAGATTGGATTTGGATGAGAAAGCATTGAAAACGTAATGCAAATATAATTTTGGATTGTCCATTTGCTAAGAAGCTACCAATTAAATCAAAGATTTGTTTTTCTACCTTTCATTTTTTCCGATATCAAAACCAAGATCCAAAACGCAGGAACTCCAACTGTCCATATCGGCCGGTAGGGACTGTGGTATAAGTATGGATTGTCCTGAAACAGACCCTTATAATTTTTTATATCATAAATTCCAAAAACGATGACAATGATTAATATGGTTAAACTATAATTGACAGCGTGCTTTCTATTAAACCCATTTGAATTACCTAGAGAATGCATCATGTAAACAAATACAGCTATATATGGAAACGAAGGCAACCAACCGGTTACCGGTATGATGCTTTCTTTGAATGACTTTGGTAATAATAGAAAAATTAAAATTTCAAAGGATGAAACCAAAAAGCAGAATACAAAGAAAGCTTTCAATTGAATGGGGATGATTCCGAAATTCGATTTAAAGTTTTGTCTTAAAGAAAAGGGATTGTGATTCATATTCGTAATTCAATTTTTCTTTCTAAGTCACTACAAATTTAAATCAAACCAGAAAATCCAAATCGCTTTGTCAATTCCTAAACCTGACGTTAAAACCTGGTTTGATCAAAAAGGTGGAATAGGAACTAACAAAAAAAGGATGGATAATCTTCTTACCCACCCTTTCTACTATGTCCGACAAATAATTAATTTTATTTATCGTCTTTTTTGCCCAGATAAAATCCGCGATTCAATCTAAAACCAAGAGCGAAGTTTTTCAATGCAAAACTATTAGTATTGCGGGACAACTGTTCGATATTAGACGACACCGTGGTGTTGCCGATAAAAAACTGGAATATATGGCCCCCGCTGTTGACTTCCATGCCGATGGAAAACATATCCGGAGTATAATTGCCGATATTGCCGGATCGGTCAAGTACATCTTCAAATACTGTGAGCTGCCGCGCATACTCAAAGGTCAACGCGCTGTTATCTGATAATTGATATTTTCCACCAAATCCTAATGAAAGGATATTATTATGATTATTAATGCCATAGGGTACAATATTATAATGTATTAACGTAGGCATGATTTGCAACGACAGCTTGGGAGAAAATTTTCTCGCAATCAGCAACTGATGCATGTATGAATAGGAGTTCCACGCAAGTTTGTTTTCTTCTATCGTATCAGCCGGATTCGTGACGGTATTGACATTGACCAGCGAAAGCCAACTCACCGATAACGGAGTTTTGTTGGATTGTCGGATCAATCTTAGTTTGAGCCAACCTTCATATTGGCCATTACCGGCCAATGCCCCTCCTACATTTATGTGATTGGTAAGGGAATAATCCAGTGACAGATAGGTTTTGGCTATGCCCGAATTAAATCCGAAAAACTGAGCTATGTTTTGGCCTGTCGTAGCACCATCATGCCATAACACGCCAAAATGGTGAGCAATCATAAACTGCATGTTTCCTTTTGGCATCATCTCGACGGTAGGAAGATTGACCAGGTATGAAGATAGAAATGTATTTTTAGTATATCGGGTTTTCTTTACGCTGATGACTTCAGATGAATCTTGTGCTGAAATCCATCCTAATTGAATCAGGCAAAAAACAACGGTGATGATTATATTTTTCATATCTATATTTTTGATAGGATACATTAAATAAAATTGTTTACTTATTTTGGTTGACCAGCCGCTAACCAGGCTTTGAATTTGCCGGTGATGCAACTACTCAAACCTATGACTCCCCCCGGGTGGCCGCTGGCACCTGCTGAACTCATCATGGTATTCAGGATATTTTTGTCGGCTACCAATTTATTGTAATCCAACGCAGGCCCCCGGCCGCCATGGCATCCTGCTGATTTGCAGGTGGTATTGTAAATGGGTAGTATGTCGGCTGTGTATTTGATATTGGACGGTATGACACAAGCAATATCACCGCCATCATAAGGCGGGCCCTGATTGATCCAGGCTTTGATGATATCACGTTCACGGGAGGTGAGGTTTACGGCTCCGGCTCCGGGGTGTGCAATCGAACCATTAACCCATTGTCTTAATGTATCGACCCTTGCGATGATGGCATCATATAATATCGTCCTGTCGATTCTTAAAAATACACCTGTATTAGGATCCCGGACAGAATCTAACCTTGTAAATGGAATCGCGTTATTTGTGATGGTATTGGAGTTTACATTATTATGACATCCGCATCCGCCGGAAATCATGATGGGGACCACTTCACCTAGAAACGATACTTTGGGTAATGCGGTGACATCTTCTTTGCTATTATAACATGAAGAAAAATAGAGTACAAATCCAAAGAAGATCAATATGATGAAATATTTATTTTTCATAATCTTTGAGTTTAGCAGTGATTAAGTTTAATGTTTGGTAATGATCGTATTGGATCTTTTATATTTATAGATGCCTTTGTTGCCGGGGCCGTATTTCCATAGATCCGGGATGCTTGGATCAGCAAAATACCAGGCTTTGATAATCGCGATTTCAGACGGATTGAGGCCACCGTCGGAGTAAGCCATATCACCTGAATTGGTCGTCGCATATACACCGGTGGCAACATTGGCTGGTAATATCGTAGAGTCTATCCTTGAGATCAGTGAACTATTTCCATTTAATGGATCAGAAAATACATAGAATGACTTTCCATTGCTTGTATAGGTAGGACTACCACTGCTGCGTCTGCCTTTAGGATAATTAATATCAAATAAAATATCTGCATACGAACTGAGTGGACCTCTTACGTTGGCTTTGACTACCGGTGTACTAAATGTTTTAAAAGGTCTGTAACTCGCATTGCCTACTGTGTCGCTGTAATATTGGCGCACGCTATCTGTATAGGCCGTCCATACAGAATTTCGCAAACTGGCGTTTGATAATTGACAATACCAGGTGGTTCCATTGGACCGTACCAATTTAAAAGTAGATGTATCGGACCCAACCATACCGGGTACCAAACCTGCTCTGGCCCAGGCGCCGGTGGATGTGCCGATGTTATGACAATTACCGGAAGTACAGCCTGTCGTTATAATTTTGATGGCAGCCGGTCTGAAATCATTCAAATCAGGAAATTCCTTTGCCCCGTTTTTGATCCAATTAAAGATTAGCGTTTTATCACTTTCTGTTAGTTCATGAGTGGCGGCAACTGGTGGCATGGCTTCATTAAGGTCATTTGTCACAATTCGCTGCCAAAGCTTGCTGGATGAAGGATCTCCCGGTGTCACATACTTAGTAATCTCTGCATAGGTATCAAACTTTGGTTCGATAGGCCCCCCATGACAGGTAGAGATTCCACAATACTCCTTGATGGTGCTTTGCATCCCTTTGACATTAATGATGTCATTGATCTGGGCTGCAACTGCATCAGAGTCTTTGACCCGGGTAATGTCATAAAAAGGTGAAAACAAGGTGGTGTCGGGAATGGCATTGAATGATCGATCTATTTTACTGGAATAGAATCCATCTTTAGTACATTGCAAGATTGAAACGAAAATTGCAAACCCGATCATCCAAATTCGAATTGAACTTATTACAGGATTTTTCATAAAATTTATTTCTTTATGTTTTTTATTAAGTTAAGGTACCTGTATTGGATGCTTGCGTAATATGACTCACTGCATCTGGATGACTGATTTAAATCAATTGGCTTTCCAAGTGATCATTATATTAAAGTGAAATCATGAATCGATCAAGTATCAATATAACAAGCATCAATATAAAAAGACTGAGAAAGAATGACGAACAACAAACCAACCTTGCCTGATCAAGATCATGTACGCATCCCATCCGGGTCAGCTAAAGGAATTTAGGTATCAACATATTTTTATTTCATTGAAATCAATAAATTATTAAAAATTGTAAAACATGAAAAATAATCTGTTATCCACTCTTGCCGTCATGATCGGTATCCTTGCATTTACTATCTTGATTTCGAGTTATACGGACCCGGCAAAACCTTGGTCTGTACCGGACGCTGCTAAGAGTAAAAAAAATCCGGTAGCATCCAATGCTGAATCGATTGCATCAGGAAAGACCTTATGGGGTACACATTGTAAATCTTGTCATGGAGCTAAAGGACTTGGAGATGGTCCTAAGGCGACTACATTAAAGACAGAGCCGGGGGATTTATCCAGTGCTTCGTTCCAATCTCAATCCGACGGTGCCTTATTTTATAAAATAAGCGAAGGACGCGATGATATGCCTAAGTTTAAACAAAAAATTGCCGAAGAAGAGGAGCGATGGGATCTCGTAAATTTTATGAGAACGCTCAAACATTAATTTAAAGCAGTCCTAAACTATCCTTTATTGCAATAGAGTTGACACAAGTAGCTTCAACTGCCTGTGAATACGATCCTGCTTATTATCATTTATTTTCAAACTATTAAATCATCATATCCATGAGCGAGCCTGGTACATCTTTATCCCGAAAGAAATTTTTTAAGTGGGCTTCCATGACACTGGCTTCTTTCAGTTTATATTCAATTGTATCGAAGAAAAGGAAAAATGGAGACAAGATATCCTTATGTACTCAGGAAAGTACAGTGAAGTTCCTGACGGAAGATGGTCAGTTAGTCGAAGTCGATCGGGCTTCCTTACCTTCTGCTGAGCGAAAAATAACCGATGAAGAATTAAAGCGATGGTTAACTAAATAAATCCTGGTATAAAATCCTATTGATATGGAAAATGAAAATGTAAAGAAGGAATCATTCTCTCGAAGAGATTTTATTATATCGTCGGCACTGGCATCGTTAACCATGGCTGCATGCGGTCATGGTGATCAGAATCCATTTACTCCTGAATCATCAGTGCAATTAACAGGTGAAAAAGTGAAGTTATTATCGGTAAACGGTGATATCATTGAAATCGACAAGGCCTATCTCAAACCTGTACCGGATATCAAGCCATTTACTAATTCACAGGAGCGTATGGGCATCGCCGGTAAAAAATTTGTAATGGTAATAGACCTGAGCAGGTGTAAAAATCTTAAAAAGTGCCAGGCAGCCTGCAATCACATGCATCATATCCATCCCGGACAAAATTGGATTAAAGTTTATGATATGCAGGAGAGCGATCACACAGCACCCTATTGGCAGCCGACGACCTGCATGCACTGTGATGAGCCACCTTGCGTCAAAGTATGTCCTGTTGATGCTACCTTTAAAAGACAGGATGGCATTGTCTTGATTGATAGCGACCGATGCATTGGTTGTAGATTTTGCATGGCCGCCTGCCCCTATTCTACCAGGGTATTCAACTGGGAAAAGCCAGAATTACCTGAAGAGATTGAGGCTAAACCTTATTCCTGTGAGACCAGCATGCCTCAAAAAAAAGGCACGGTCGGTAAATGTGACTTTTGTCCTGATATGGTGAAGCAAGGATCCTTGCCCCATTGTGTTTCCGCCTGCCCAAATGGAGTATTCTTTTTTGGTGATATGAATGAAGATTCGGTGACAAACGGGGCAGAGACATTCCGGTTTACTGATTTGATAAAAGATAAATCAGGTTATCGGTTAATGGAAGATCTTGGAACCAAACCAAGTGTATATTACCTGCCACCGGTTAATCGGAATTTCCCATTTGAGTCGGGATTAGAAAATCAAAAAGAATCTGTTCAATAATTCTAAATAATCTGATCGTGGAAAATACTTCTATTCAAAATAAAACGATTACAAACGATTTACTTCCACAGGCTTTTGGTCTTCGGGGGAAAATCTGGACCTGGTCGCTGGTATTGATATGTGCTGTTGGATTGATGGCTTACATTCAGCAATTAAAGACGGGATTGCAGGTAACCCACATGCGGGATTATGTCTCCTGGGGTATTTATATTTCTAATTTCGTATTTTTTGTCGCCATTAGTTTAGTGGGATCATTGATTACGGCAATCTTCAGATTAGGATTTGTCAAGTGGCGTACACCCTTGACAAGGATAGCTGAAGTTATAGCTGTATCGGCTATCTTTTTTGCGTCGTTAATCATCATCGTCGATATGGGCCGACCGGAGCGATTGGTCAACCTGATATCACACGGAAGACTGCAATCTCCCATCACCTGGGATGTCATCGTCATCAGTACTTATTTTATCATCAGTGTGATGCTGCTCTATCTGCCATTAATTCCGGATATAAAAATATTAATTCAGAATAAAGATCGATTTCCCAAATGGCAACAGAAACTGTATGTATTTCTAGGATCTTTTTGGACCGGTAATCAAGAACAATCGAAGATAAACTATCGATCCATCATCATTTTAAGTATCCTAATCATCCCGGTGGCGTTTTGCATCCACACAGTAACTTCCTGGCTGTTTGCTACCACATACAGACCCGGATGGGACAGTACGAATTTTGGAGCTTATTTTGTCTCAGGCGCTTTTTTAGTCGGCGCAGGTGGCGTGATCATTGCGATGTACGTATTCAGGAGGTATTATCATCTGGAAAAGTACATCACCGACCGTCACTTTGATCATATGGGAAAAGCCCTGGTATTATTGGCTCTGTTATATCTCTATTTTAATGTAAACGAATATCTGGTGCCGGCATTTAAAATGAAGAAAACAGAACAGGAGCATTTGACTAATTTGTTTGCCGGTGAATTTGCACCGATATTCTGGTTTGCTATTTTAGTAGGCATGATCATTCCAATTCTCATTATGATCAATGAAAAAGGAAGAAGGCCTTTGCCTATGTTCATCGGAGGTATCATGGTCGTGGTGGGCGCTTGGTTTAAAAGATATTTGATCGTTACACCCACTCTGTTGCACCCATTTTTACCCATGCAGGATGTGCCTGCTTCCTTTAAGCATTATTTTCCCAGTTGGCAGGAATGGGCAATTACCCTTGCCTCTTTGGCCGGAGCTTTATTAATCATGACACTTTTTGTGAGAATATTCCCAATTATTCCAATTGAAGAAACCATAGTCGAACAAAATGAAAAGTCTGAAAAATAATATAAATGCCTTATTGATTGCATGCACGATCATTGCATTCAATTCAAACTCCTGGTCTGCACCCGACTCAGTCAAGACAACTCCCATCATTCGTTTGCATTATGTAAATGAAAATAACAGCATTCAATATATGTTGATAGAAAGTCTGCTGAAACGAGGTAAAGAATTAATACCTCAAAAAAATAAATCGTATGAGTTGTATCTGGATCAAAGCCTGGAGTCCAGCCTGGTAGGGAAGATCACTACCAACGAAGAGGGTAAAGCAAAATTATTCTTACCAGTGAATTTGCAAACCATGTGGAATGCAAAACCACAACATACTTTTATTTTGAAAGAGAAGGATGAAGAAATAATCTCGGATTATTCTATTACCAAATCTAAATTAATAATCGATACTCTTATCAATGATGGAGTGAAAAATATAA
>CALMKY010000021.1 GCA_937867195.1 uncultured Saprospiraceae bacterium
GGATTATTCATATCAAAAGTCATTCGTGATTGCCATGACCGGTACTGAAGTGACAGCAGGTGCTTTTGCCGACTTAGACGGTGATGGCGATCAGGATTTAGTATTAGGCGCCGGAGGAAATGAAATTGAAAAAGGTTTTTCTTCTTTTGCTTTAAAGACTTACACCAACGATGGTAAAGGCAATTTTAATTTTGAGTTAGGGCGTGGCCCGCAGATCAATGGATTCGTTGGCTGTATTCGACCATTTGATTTCAATAAGGATGGCAAAATGGATTTATTTATTGGAGGTAAAGCTGTACCGGGGATATATGGTCTGGTCCCCAGATCGTTTTTATTACGCAACGGAGGCGGACTTATGTTTGCAGATGTGACCACAGATTTAACGGGACCTTTGGGTATGGTCAATGATGCTGTCTGGACTGATTTGAATAGGGATGGCATGACCGATCTGGTGATTGCCGGTGAATGGATGCCGTTGACCATATTATACAATTACAATGGCTTTCTAAACAAAAAATATGAAATACCTAATTCATCGGGTTGGTGGAATACGCTCAAAGCCGAGGACCTTGACAGCGATGGAAGACCGGATTTGGTAGTTGGGAATTGGGGACTCAATATGAAATTCAATGCATCTCCTGAAAGGCCAATGAATATGTACACTGCTGACTTTGATAAAAACGGTAAACCGGAAAGTATCATTGAATGGTTTGCACCTGAAGACAATATTTCATATCCATTTGCAAGCAAGCAGGACATCACAGCTCAATTGCCGGCATTAAAAAAGACCTCCCTGAAATACCAGGAATATGCTAAAAAACAAATCAAGGATTTATTTGATCCCATAATTCTTTCTAAAGCTCAACGGAAATCAGTTACCAATTTTAAGTCCTCCATTCTATGGAATAAAGGAGTGGATAATTATGTATTGGAACCATTACCTATTGAAGCTCAACTGTACCCGATCACGGCAGTCTTTATCCATGATATCGATCACGACGGTAACAAAGATTTATTGCTTGGAGGCAATTTTTATAAACTAAAACCTGAAATTGGTCGTATGGATAGTAATTGGGGCGGATATTTTAAAGGAATTGGTAATGGTAAATTTGAGTTTATTGATGAAAGGAAGAGTGGATTGTTTTGGAGGGGAGAAGTAAAAGATATAGCTGTCATAGACGAAAAGATATTGGTAGGAATAAATAGCGGTCAGACCTTAGGTTTCAGATTGATTTCAAAATGAAATCTGAAGATTAAGTTACCAGTTTTACTGAATCAATCATCTAATTAGTCATTTCAATCACTCGGGCTTAGAGTTTTAATTTTTCTTATTAAGATTTTATTAATTCTAAATTCTTTTCTATTTTGGTGCTCTAAACTTAGATTAGACATATTTCCATTAGTTAAAATGCGCGTCAATTGTATAAATTGTCTGGGCAACTATTTGTGAATACTTGTCGTTACTTAAATTGAATTATTAGTTTTTAAAAAACCTTAAATTTTGTATGAAAGTAAAACTAGCCTTGCTCCAATTGAGCAGACGAGTTAGAGCGATTCTTACATTTGGATTGCTCTTTATTGGGGGAATGATATTTTCCCAAGTGAGTGGTAAAGTAGTTGATAAAGGCGGTGATCCGGTGATCGGAGCATCCGTCCTTGTCAAAGGAACTACCACTGGTACTGTCACCGACATCGATGGAAATTTTAACATCAATGCCAAAACAGGTGATGTATTAACGATCTCTTACTCTGGTTACAATACCGCAGATCTTACTGTAGGTACGGATGATTTGTCTCGAATTACGATGACCGAATCGGTTGCTTTGGAAGAAGTAGTCGTCACAGGTTATACCACGACCAAGAAAAAGGATTTCACAGGAGCGGTATCTACGATCAAAGCTGCAGAGTTGAAAGCGGTACCGTCCGGTAACGTAGAGCAGCAATTACAGGGTAGATCTTCAGGTGTAACTGTCATTACAAATGGTCAGCCTGGTACTGCAAACATTATCCGTGTTCGTGGTTTCGGTGCATTCGGTGGTAATCAACCTCTTTATGTTGTAGACGGTGTTCCGGTAGGATCCACCGATTTCTTATCTCCGGACGATATCGAATCAACTACCGTATTGAAAGATGCAGCATCTGCTTCTATCTATGGAGCCCGTGCTGCCAATGGTGTGATCGTTTATACCACGAAGAAGGGTAACAAAAACAATAAAAAGGTAAGCATCACTTATGACGGTACTTTTGGTATCACAGATCCTAACGTAGCGGGTGCTCCTAAAATGCTTACTCCACAGGAGCAAGCTGACTGGACCCATGTAGCTTATCGTAATAATGCCGCTGCAAACGGTACAGATGTTCAATATACTCACCCACAATATGGCAATCAGGCTCAAGCGACGCTACCTGATTATTTGTATGCCAATGGTGTCAGTGGGGTTAGAGGTTCAGTTGATTTAGCTGCAATTCAAGCTGCTTATTTGGCAAATCCATCTAAAGTATTCTTAATTAAACCAAATCGCGCTGGTACTAATTGGTATGATGCAATTACCCGTACAGCAGGACTTATGCGTCACAGTTTAGGATTTTCAGGCGGTGGAGAAAATTCCAAATTTTATATTGGATTGAGTGCACAAAATCAAGATGGTATTTTGCTCAATAATAGCTTCAAGCGATATACAGGCCGTACCAATCTCGAGTTTGATATGACTAAAAAATTAAAAGTTGGTTTAAATGCTCAATTTACTTACCGGGCTGTTCTTGGCCAACAGGGTGGAAATGGGGGCTTGAACGTGGCTTCCGATGAAAGTTTGGTATTATCCGCTTATCGTATGCCTACAGTCATTCCTATTTATGATGAGTTTGGCAGTTTTGCAAGCACGATTGCTGCAGGCTTTAACAATCCACGGAACCCCGTTCGTTCACTTAAATGGGATAACGGAGATGACCGCAATTTTAATGCAAATGGATTTGGAAATCTATTTGCAGAATTTCAGGTGATTAAAGGCCTGACCTTGAGGTCAAGTATTGGCGGACAATACAATAACTTTTTCAGTAAAGACTATAATTATATCTATTTGGGTGATTCAGAACCTCAAGCTTCTTATTCATTTAGTGAAAACGGAAATTATTCGTTTGGATATGTATTCACGAATACAGCAAGCTACAATACTACTTTTGGTAAGCATGGTATTGCAGCGATAGCGGGTGTGGAATATTTGAATACAGGTAAAGGAAGAAATATCAGTGGATCCGGTATCAATCCATTCTCTACA
Organism: uncultured Saprospiraceae bacterium; assembly: GCA_937867195.1. Lineage (GTDB taxonomy): Bacteria > Bacteroidota > Bacteroidia > Chitinophagales > Saprospiraceae > JADJLQ01. The sequence goes on from CALMKY010000021.1 coordinate 3,276, forward strand.
GATTTGAATTATGTAAACTTATCGACAGTGGGTTCTCCACAGGTATCTTCTAATTTATTCAGTGGAGTCAATTTTGCATCTACCTTTGGTAAATTGGATTATAGCTATGATAATAAATATTATATCTCCGGTACTCTACGTCGGGACGGTTCATCCAGATTCGGTATTAACAGCCGCTACGGGGTGTTCCCGGCGGTAGCCGCTTCATGGCGTGTATCCGGTGAAAACTTTATGAAAGGTCTTCCATTTATTACTGATTTAAAATTACGTGCAGGTTGGGGTCAGATGGGTAACTCAAATAATGTAGATCCGGCCAACCAATTCTCATTATATGCTGCTTCCAGATCGGCATCTTATTATCCTATCGGAGGTCAAAACAGTGGAGCCGATGAAGGGTATTATAAATCTCGAATCGGTAACCCCGACGCAAAATGGGAAACCAGTACTACAGTAAACTTTGGTGCAGACATTTCATTCTGGAATGGCAAATTTGAGGTGAGTGGTGATTTGTGGCGTAAGACCACAAAAGACCTGTTGTACCAGGTACCGCTTCCGGCGGTTGTAGGTAACGGGGCATCTGCTCCTTCCGTCAACATCGCAAGTATGCTGAATAATGGATTGGATGTACAGTTAATCAATAGAGGTAAAATCGGTAAATTTAATTACGAATTGACCGTAAACAATTCGTTCCTACACAATGAAATTTCCTCTTTAGCTCCTGGCATTACTTATTTCGGCGGCCCTGCTTTCAGAGGTATTTCACCGATCAGGAACCAGGTGGGTAATTCACTTTCTTCATTCTATGGCTATAAAGTCATCGGTTATTTCAAAGATAAAAATGACGTATCCAGTTCCCCTGCTCAATCAGGTGCCGGCGTTGGTCGCTTTAAGTATGAAGATGTCAACAAAGATGGAAAAATCACTCCGGATGATCGTACGATCCTGGGTAATCCAATTCCAAAATATACAGGTGGTGTGGTCTTCAATCTTGGGTATAAAAACTTCAATATTGAAACCTATTTGTACGCATCTGCCGGCAATAAACTTTGGCACCAGGCAAAATGGTTTACAGATTTCTTTGGTACCTTCGAAGGATCCGGAAAAGGTGTAAATGCTAAACAATCCTGGACTCCTGCTCTTGGTGATGCTGCAAAAGCCCCTATATGGGAATCTGCATCCAATATCTCTACCAGCAGTGCTGAAAACTCATGGTACATGGAAGATGGTACTTATTTAAGAATGCAGTATATTTCTGTAGGTTATTCCTTACCATCCAGTATTTACAGTAAACTTGGATTGTCTAAAGCCAGAATATCGCTCGCTGCGACGAATATCTTTACCATCACTAAATACTCAGGACTGGATCCAGGAGTAGGAGGATCTGCAGATACGAATTTCGGTATCGACGTAGGAAACTATCCAGTGACCAGAGGTTTTAACATGGGCATTAGCCTTGGATTTTAATAATTCAAAAAATCAAATTCATAATCAATAAAGAAAATGAAAACTAATTTATATAAAAAAGTATTTGGGGTCTTTATCGTGATAGCTGTCATGGCAGTTTCGTGTAAAGACAATTACTTAGATGTACCGGCAACCGGATCTTTATCCGATGCACAATTGGCTACGAAAGCTGGAATCGAAGGTGCATTGATAGGAGCTTACTCCAATCTTACCGGTAGAGGTTTTGGATCTATTGGAGGATCTCGTTACAATAGTCCGAATAACTGGGTATTCGGTAGTGTCCTGGGAGGTGATACCAATAAAGGTACCGACCCCGGTGATTATAATGCTATCAATACCGTTCAGCGATATGAAACCGAACCAACTCAGGGAGATCTTAACAATGCCTGGCAAACGAAATATGAAGGTGTAGCACGATGCAATGCAGTTCTTAATCTGTTAAAATCTGCTAAAGGTATTGCAGATGCAGATGTAAAGCGTATTACAGGCGAAGCAAGATTTTTACGCGGTCATTATTATTTTGAATTAAAGAAGATCTGGAACAGCGTGCCCTATGTTGATGAAACTATGGATCAAAATGCAGCAGCAAAAGTTAAAAATTCACCTGCATTCTGGGATAAAATCGAAGCGGATTTCAAATTTGCTTATGACAATCTGCCGGAGACAAGTGCCCAGGCCGGTCGCGCGAATAAATGGGCTGCTGCTTGCTACCTCGGCAAAGCTTATCTTTTCCAAAAGAAATGGGCAGATGCTGAATCAATCTTTGATAATGCAATCGCAAATGGTAAGACGACGAATGGTAAGAAATACGGTTTGGTAAAATCTTTCCGTGAAATCTACAATGCAGCCAATGATAATAATGAAGAGTCCATCTTTGCTGTACAGACATCAATGAACACAGGTAGTACGAATAATGCTAACTGGTTTGATGATCTCAACTACCCATATAATACCGGTCAGGATGGTCCTGGAAACTGCTGTGGATTCAATCAACCAAGTTTTGATGCTGCTAACTCTTTCCGTACAGATGCAAACGGCTTGCCATTATTGGACGGAAGTTATAATTCCGCTGCAAATGCTTTGAAAAATGATTATGGAATCGAGTCTTCAGCTGCCTTCACACCGGATGCTGGTAATGTCGATCCCAGATTAGATCACAGCATTGGCCGTCGTGGTATTCAGTACCTTGATTGGATCAAACATCCTGGTAAAAACTGGATACGTAACCAGCCCTATGCAGGTCCTTATTCTCCGAAGAAATATATTTATTATAAATCTCAGGAGAATACATTGACCGATGGTAGTTCCTGGACCCGTGGATATGCAACCATGAATTATACCATCATCCGATTCGGTGATGTATTGTTGATGGATGCAGAAGCTAAAATCGAGCAAGGTAAATTGGAAGCAGCTCGTGCCCTCGTAAATCAAATTCGTGCTCGCGCTGCAGATCCTGCAACATGGGTGAAAAATGCTGATGGCAGTAATGCAGCTAATTATGTAATTGGCCTGTATAATACTCCATGGACAGATAAAACAGCTGCTACGAATGCATTGCGCATGGAAAGAAAACTTGAGTTGACTCAGGAAGGTCATCGATTCTTTGACTTAGTTAGATGGGGCGTAGCGGATCCTGTCCTCAATGCTTATCTTGCTAATGAATCTAAATTATTGGTAACCATGTTTGGTGGCGCCAGTTTTAAATCCGGAAAGGCTGAATATTTACCGATACCTCAGACCCAGATCGATATTCAAGGTAAAGATATCTTGACTCAAAACCCTGGTTATTAATAAGTACTTCTAATCATACAAAATCAAATTGAAAACCATCCCGGCTTATAGTTGGGATGGTTTTTTACTATCCTGAAAGTCGTAAACTTTAAATTATATTAAAATAGGCTAAATTCTTTTTTGATTCACTATACTATCTTGGGAGAGACTCCAAAGTCTTTGTTTATCAAATGTTAACCTTTGTCGTCAATTGAATTTTTATTTCTCCAATTTCATGCGAGGTTATTTATTTTTATTGTATAGAAAGTTTAATTAGGATTTTACCAAAAACGTCAAGATAAGTAATGAATAAAAATTATTTCATACTACTTATATGTTTGTGTTTTTCTATTGCTCTCCGCGGCCAGCAAAAGAGTACTTGTAAAGCGCTGTTAAAGCTTATAGATGCCAATACAAATGAAATCATCGTAGGCGCACAAATCAAACTCGAGAGCAACCCGGCTTATTTTTTATCGGATAGTAATGGCTTGGCTGAGATACCGGGGGATTGTGGTACCAATACGATCCTGATCCAATATTTTGGATATCGAAATTATGTCTCAAAAGTAGAGCTTACCAGGTCCGCAAAAATTACCATCCGGCTTGAAAGCAATGCTTCCCAATTAGAAGAAGTCGTCATCAGTTCGCAAGCTGACAACCGCAATATTGAATCTCCCGCGTTGGGAGTTAATATTCTGAATGTGAAAGCTGTCCAGAAACTGCCTCCGGCTGCTGGAGAGGTGGACGTCATCCGATCCTTACAGACCCTGCCCGGCATTACGACGGTTGGTGAAGGAGCAAATGGTTATAATGTAAGAGGGGGTGCTGTAGATCAAAACCTGATCCTAATAGACAATATGCCGATCTTTAATCCTACCCATATGTTGGGATTATTCTCTTTATTTCCTACGGATGGTATCAGAGAAATGCAGATGTATAAAGGCTCCATACCCGCGAAATACGGTGGACGCACGGCCAGTGTATTGGATGTAAAACTTTCTGAACCATCTAAGGATAATTTTTCATTGAAAGGAGGCATCGGCATGATCTCCAATCGCCTGAGCGCCGATATTCCGATCGTACAGCATAAGCTTGGATTGTTTACTTCCAATCGGTTTTCATTCAATGATTTTTTGATCAAGGCATACAACAGTAAATTTTTTACCAATTTCAGAAAAAGGAAATTACCCGATGCCAGACCTACATTTTATGATTTTACCAATAAATTGGTTTGGAGACCGAATACGAAAGACAATATCAGTCTGTCGAGTTATATCGGGTATGATAGCTATCGGATTGATTCTATATTTTCTATTGCCGGTATCGTGCCCAAACAATCCACGATTCAATATGGTCATATTTCCGGGGCATTGCGATGGAACCATTATTTTAATCCTGATTACAATAATAATTTGCTCATCGTTCATTCAAGATATAATACCAATACTGAATCCAACGAAAACAAAACCGGTTTTAAATTCGACACACATTTGTATTACACCAGTATTCAGGACGAAGTAACCTATACGCCTACAAAAAATCAAAGAATGATAGCAGGTGCCTCCATAGCACAATACAATCTAAGCCCCGGGGATTTGGATCCTAAGGATGGATCGTCCGTAAGTACTTTGCATCTTAATAAGGAAAAGAGTATCGAAGCCGCAGCATATCTCTCAGATGAATATGAAGTCAATGATAGACTCCTTATCGATGCGGGAATCCGGATCGTAAATTATGCCAATCTGGGTCCGACCAATGTCGTAGAATACAACGAAGGTCAGCCCTATTCTATCAATTCGATCAAGGATACGCTTGCTATTGACAATTACTCTATTGAAAACAATTTT
>CALMKY010000022.1 GCA_937867195.1 uncultured Saprospiraceae bacterium
GAAGCAATACGATATCTCGCAATTGCCCGTATCAAAAGAAAATCAATTTATTGGATCTTTGACAGAAAGCCGGGTATTGAGTTATGTGTTGGAGAATCCTGTCAAACATCTCGAATCACCTATCGCTGAAATTATGGATGAGCCTTTGCCTCATGTATCGCTCGACATGGGTGTATCGGATGTCAGTCGATATTTTGACCGTAAGATACCTGGCGTCATGACTCAGGATACGGCCGGAAATTGGCATGTGATTACTCAGTATGATATTATCAGGAGCATCAGGAGCTATTAATAATGACATCAATCCATCAACTGTAAGACCTGCGGTCCAATTGGTTTTTTATAAATAACCAGATTAAATCAGCGATAAGTGCGATCGCAATCTCCAAGGTTAAATACCAGCCTGATCGTGGCTGGTTTTGAAATTTCTTTTCACCGTATACAATGAGACATAAAAAAGCATTGGCAAGATACGCACAAGTTATAGCTATTATCAGGGAAAGCGTCGGATGTATTGTTTTGCGCTTTTTCAATAAATATAAAAAACAAGATAACAAAACACCTAATCCCAGAAATATTACTTCTAATCTTTGAAATTCGCTGGTTCCTGCCTTATGAATTAAGAATGGAAATTCGACCAATACAGTACCCACTGCAGAAATATATATCAAAGTCCAGAATGTTTTCAATAAATTCCCATTGAGATTTATTGCAGAATTGAGCAAGTGCACCCTGACCCAAATCATCGGCAAACAAAGGAAAAAAGGGAAGCCAACCAATACATGCCACCAGTTGCTTTCATTTGGAATCCTCAGCAACAAAGCATCCAAAGGCGAAATTCCAAGTGCAAAAGGTAAGAAGATGCCAATGCCTGCGGCAATCCAAATCATTGACATAGAGAAATTATACCAGGCAGGTAAGGCTGGCCCATCAGGAAATTTTAATTGAACTACAGGTTTAGTAAGCATTATTATCGTTTATCACACCATCTCATGATGCTGACATAAAGGTTCATAAAATCTCTCGTCCAGGATAAATAATTTGACCATATCAAATCAGACATCGATCAATTATTTTATTTTCCTGATGTACTGTCATGGCCAGCAGAGGATTCTTTATGAAATCGGTACAGCAGATCGATTGCTATGTTTGATACATTTTCAGATTTAAGGAATGATCGTAACATTCAAAATGGTTGCCTGGATTATTCCATCTATTTCGCTTGTAAATCAAAACCTTTTACCATCGTTATCCCCTATTTCACCTATTTTTGATCAATGGTAATCGAGCATCATTCAATTAGAAAGTTAATCAAAGCCTTTCTGTTTTTCTTATGTACCTCTGCTCTATTCTCCCAGGACAATCATTTCTCTCAATATCTGACGGCACCTGTATTATTCAATCCTGCCCTTACCGGATCGATCGATGGCACGTATCGCATTTCCATCAACTATCGCGATCAATGGCAACATCTGGACAATGGCGGATTCAAAACCACAGCTGTCTCCGGAGATATGAATTTTGCATCCCCTTTTAAGTTATTTCAAGGTGATTTGATTGGATTGGGTGCTTCTTTTATGACAGACAAATCAGGATTATACGGCTTTGCTACCAATGAATTGGCAGGACTGATTTCCTATAAAAAATTAGTTGGTAAAAATCAATATCTCAGTCTCGGATTTAAAATCGGTATTCGGCAAAGCGGCATCAATTATGAAAATCTGAAATTTGAAGATCAATATGCTGTTGGTCAGGGTTATGATTTACGTACTGCCGAAGTTTTGCCTGAAAACAATGTCTATCATTCCGAAGTGGCACTCGGGCTAAGCTACACCTGGCGGGGAAATAAAAATCAAGGACTCGATATTGGAGTGAGTACCCATCATTTGACGAGTCCGGATTATTCTTTTTTCAATCTTTCATTACCTGCAAATGTCATCCTGGTGAAACAACCGCTGTATGGATTAAAAACGATACATGCTAATGCATCTTTCCCCCTCGCAGAACAAATCGCATTATTACCTCGAGTATGGCTTCTGTCTCAAGGTCCTCATTTCCAGGCAAATTTAGGATCCATGGTCAGATTCCCTTTGGATCAGGATGGATTAAAACTCTTACATCTTGGAGGTCATATCAGAATGGTAAATAATGACAATCAATTTAACCTTGAGTCCATGATACCACAGCTCGGTCTTGAAATGGGTAATTTCAAACTCGGATTCAGTTACGATGCAAATGCACGAAAACTCGCATCCAATTATTTCAATCAATCCATTTTTGAATTATCCCTGCAGATCATTGGATCCCACGACAACGGTAGTAATTATTTCTGTCCGACTTTTTAACAAGCGATAACGACAACCCATCCTCGTCAAACCATTAGATTCAATCAATTTACTTTTAAAAACTTTAATCGTACTGCAAAGCAATATGGATGGGTAATCAGGATAAACTCTTTTCCGATGAACCTTTGAAAAAGAGTAACTTCAATATTTCATTTTTGCTTTTCCAGGAATGAAAACAAAATACTCGTCAATCATCTGATGCAATATGGCGGCAAACAAAGCAATATTTAAAAACGCATGGCCCTATCAAAATGACAAAATGAATTTACCAGTCAAAAACCTGGAAAATGCCATACCTTTTTATGAAAAAATAATGGGCTTTACAGTCTTTGAAAGAAAAGAAAATCCCTGCAAAACAGCCATATTAAAAAGAGATATGATTGAAATCGGGATTGTGGAAAATGGTGGGGATCCGACCCAGGATGGCTGCTTCTTTGAGGTCGACAATATTCAACAAGCTTCTGAAGAACTAAAATCAAATGGATTGGAAAGGCAGTCAGAATTCAGGAGTCATAAAGAAAATGAAACAGAATGGATTGTGTTTTTTGTGATTGCTCCGGACGAACTTTGTTATTGTATTGGTGAAAGACAAAATTAAAATTCACCCAATCTTCTGCAATTTTGCTTGCATCAGCGAGTCAGATCATATAGATGAGTATTTAAAAAAATCCTTCTTTATCTCGATCATACTTCGTTTAAAAAAGACAGAGGAAAAATGATCTATTCAACCTCCCATTTCTAACTTTACATTCAATTAATAAAAAGATAAAAAAATTAAATGGAAAATACATTATTCCCTAAAGGAAAACCACTACCGAATGATTGGTTTACGGGCTCAGCTTTTCTGATGCCGCTGATTGCAAAAGATAAAAACAATGAATTTTCAATCGGTAGTGTCTGGTTTGAAAAAGGAGCCAGGACCAACTGGCATACGCACCCAAAGGGTCAGATTTTGATCATTACTGATGGAAAAGGATTTTACCAGGAAAAAGGTAGGCCAGCACAGGTCATCCACCGTGGCGACGTCATTCTGATACCGGAAAATGTAGAACATTGGCATGGGGCATCTTCAGAAACTGAATTAGT
>CALMKY010000023.1 GCA_937867195.1 uncultured Saprospiraceae bacterium
AAAATAGTGGAGCCTTTTACCGTACTATCCATTTTTATTGTTGGATCGTAGTCAATAGCGAAGAGATGGTCTGGCCGGTCGATGGCAATGGAAGGCAGCTGCTCTACGATCATATCATTTTTTAATTCCTTTATAAAATGACCGGACGAATCAAATAATTGTATTCTGTTGTTTTGTCTGTCGGCTACATAAATTGTATTATTCTTATCAATCGCTATGCCATGTGGTATTCTGAATTGTCCGGGCATGTCTCCATAGGATCCCCAGGATTTGATATATTTTCCGGCAGAACTAAACTTGACCACTCTGCTATTTCCATAACCATCGCTTACATAGAAAGAACCGTCATCCGCGATAGCAATATCCGTAGGGAGATTAAAATGGGATGAGTCATTGCCCGGTACTTTTGCCACTCCTAATTTCATAAGCAAACTACCTTCATGGCTAAACTTGAAGATCTGATGCAATCCCACATCTGTAAGCCATACATTATTCTGATGATCCACCGTCAAACCATGAGGCATGATGAAATAATTCGCACCCCAGGAGCGGATGATCTTACCGGATTCACTTTCAAGTTCAAGTACTGTATTCTGTGAAATAACGGTATCCGGGAATGGCGTGGTCCATTTGCGTCCTGCTCTATGAAAAACAAATATGTGCTCATCCCGATCAATACCGATACCGGTCGGCTGGCCAATTTTGAAATTTACACTTAATTCAGGCCAGGTGCTTACTAATTCATAATTCGACTTACTTGGTCTATTTTCATTTGATACGCTTTTCAATTGACATGACAATAAGATACAGGTCACCAAAAGTGCAATAAAAAATTTCATGATGGAATTGTTTTATTTGAGTTTATGAATTGGTCGTGAAATAAAAGCTAGGCAAATCGAGCTTTTCGTCCGTGCACCATTAAAAGTACAACCATTGAATGAATTACTGAAGCCCGATAGAAATAATTCTGTTATTCCATATTTTCCATCAATTTCTTGTACAAGGCGATCATCATTCCGGAACGATACAGCCTCGATCATAAGCAATAAAAGTCATAGTCCTTATTTTTCCCTTACTAAGACTCTCTTTCCAAGATTAAAGGTTGGATCGCCAATAAATAAACTGTCCCCTTTAAGAATGAATTGCCTGTGCTGGTCAGTTCCAATATAACTAATTACTGAACCTCCTTTAACGTGGTGTGTGAGAATTGAATTTATGCTGTCAATAGAGTACGTACCAAAATAGCCCCAGGCATTATCTAATATGGCTCCTAACGTGATCGGTTTAGTATATTCAGAATCAGAAGGGATATTTAATGGTGTTTCAGCAGAACCATTTAAGTTAACAATGCCGTTGCTGGTATACGTAAAAAAACCTTTTGGATGTGCACCGTATGGATAGGTCCATATATGATGCACAGTGTCATAGTCAGTGTACTCGATAAGTCTCCAGGTGCCCACCAACGCATTGCTTTTTCTTTCTATAGCCTTATCCTTGTAATCAGAGCAGGCAATAACGGAAACTATAGTCCATAAAATATGGAAATGTCCTTTTTTCATTTATGAGGTTCTTTTGAGCTTTTGTTTATGTTAAATATATAAATAGCTTATATGATATCCAAATAATATAATCGGGATTAAATAAGTCTTTTTATCATCGTTTTTTGTTAAACGAACGTTTATTACTGCAGGTGTTGAATTCAGTGCGATGTCTATCCACATGCCGAACTAAACTACCTAGACTAAACTTACTATTTTGAGAAATCCTTATTCACCGAACAGTTAGAACCATAGCTTTAGCCTTCATGGGTGCGCAGTTGAAGTAACGATTTCAAGCCACACTTGCTTAAATAGAAGGTGATGAATTCTTTTCAACTAAGATACTTTTCACCAATTATTTTTAATTCTTGCCCCACTTCAATTGCCTTTCCAACCTCAGTTGCAGGAATGTAGCAATTAACAGTTAAGTAATAATGATGCCCGTATTTTTCAAGTGTTGACCATGAAGGAAGAGTAGAGGCGCGGTGTTTTGAAAAGGACCTTGGAAAACCATGTGTTACTTCACCTGTGCCAGGATTTCGAGTCGGAACGACACACCTTGCGCGAGGACTAATACCGAGCAATGTCACTTCGCCAATTTTAAACTCAATGGCTTTTCCTTCTTCTGAAAATAAATGGTCTTCCCAAAAAGCAGGAACATCTTCAATTTCAATAGTTGCCCTGAAACGCATTCTGGTTTCTTCTACCTCCAGATTATTAAACCATGTCGCGATTTCATGCAAGCTTGCAGATGAAATAACCGTCACGCCACTGATGTCAGGAATATCCATAAACCGACCCTTTTTATTTTGTAAGAATAGAGTCTCTGTGCCAAAATAATCCGACAAAAAAGACTGGATTTTTACTTTTTCCTTTTCAAGATGAAAGTGCTGCCAGGATATATCTTTATTTGGTCTGAAGGAAACCGTGCTTGTTTCAAAATGTATAGCTGATCGTAAGGAGTGCACAAGTGAATTCGATTTTCCAATGAGAAGATTACCTTCAGCATCACTGATTGCATATTCTCTGTCATGTAAAAGGCAACCTCCATCTGATATGATTGCTTTCTGCAAACTATGACCATCCAAAGATTTAATAGGATAAATTGTTATCCTACTCAAGACAGGGTTCATCATTATTTAATAATTATTATTTAATTCTGGCGCATAAGGTCCCGGGCTTTATGCAGTGCGCCTAGCCCTCATTATGTTCCAAACAAATATACAAAAATCAGGCACATAGCGCAAAGCCATGGCTGTGTTGATTCTATGGATCGCACTTTGCAACTGGATCAGTCAAAGATTTTTAATGCCGGCTTTAATTTTCCGTTATGACAAGAAGTGCAATTTATGATATGCCTTCCGGATGGCAGCCCCTGCATGTTCGCTAAATAATCGGTATTAATTTTTGATGTCATCTCTGACATTCGTCTTGCAACTTCCTTTTTTGGGTTTGCATCAAGCGCCCAATTGCTTGTCTCATGACAATGATTACAACTTACGCCCAAGGCTCTGCTCCAGCTGTTCATGGCAAGTAATAGATTTTCAGCAGGGAAGCCTCCTAAAACTTTCAAATTTTCAAACACTGAATCGACTCTCCATTTTTCTTTGCCCCTGATTTCTTCTTTTAATTCATTTAGGAATTTGTCCCGGTTTGCTTGCAAGCTGTCCTGAAAGAAAGGTTCAGAAGAAGTTTGATTCTTACTAGTCATGGACAAAAGGAACGTCAAGGAAATGATTGTCAAGATAGCAATGTACATTTTCATACAAACAGAATTAGCAATTATAATTTATTAGCACCTCAATATACATTTTCACCTGTAGAATTATTTTGCAGGGAACATTTATAAAAGTATCCGACTGCCATCAAAAAATTTTGAATGAGGCTGGAATG
>CALMKY010000024.1 GCA_937867195.1 uncultured Saprospiraceae bacterium
TGGCATCAAATAACATTGCTTTTGTTGGTATTGCTGATTTGTTTTGAGCATAATTTTTATTACGAAAACAAATCCGGAGCCGGAGCTTCATCTTTCACCTCATCTATTAACCCTTTATCATTCTCAGTCACCTTGCCCACGCGTTCGCCCACTGTATATGCATCGATCAGATCATCAGGATACGGTATGATCAGCTGTAATGCCTGGTCAGGAGAAATTGTATTATCGATCCATAGTTTTTCCTGTTCGGGTAAAAGAATGGCAGGCATACGATCATGGATATGCTCTATCTTTTTACTTGCCGGTTGAGTGATGACTGTATAGGTCTCCATGATTTCTCCGGTGGGAGATTTCCATTTTTCCCAAAGTCCGGCAACGGCAAATAATTTACCATGCTCGATGGTGATGCGATATGGTTTTTTCTTTTTACCGATGACTTTCCATTCGTAATAGCCATCCATTGGGATAAGACATCGACGTTTTTCGAGCGATGATTTGAAAGTTTTATCGGTAATGGTCTCGACACGTGCATTGATCATTTTGTATCCTACTTTGGCATCCTTGGCCCAAAACGGAATCAACCCCCATCGCATCGGCTTGAAATGGGTAGGATCCTGATTGGTAATTACCGGTATGATATGGGTAGGAGCCACATTAAAATTAGGTATTGGATTGTATCGCTCCAAGTCTTCACTGTAGAATGTAGAATGGAATCGAGCTTCAAGTTCTTTTTCTGTTTTAGTTAATGATGAACGGCCACACATGGTTGAGCAAGTTATGGAATTTCGATAATAAGATGCAAAGAATACCTGGCTTGCAATGGAATACCATCTGTTGTTAAATTTTATCGATGAATGTCAATTGTAAATCATTCGCCAATAGTAAATAAACTTGTCACTATACGTTTGTAACTCGTCCGTTCCTTAGTGGTCCAGGACCGAATTATCAAAGCTATCTATTATTACCGGAAATTCCCATTCCGGAACATTGCGTTCATTCTCTATCAAATTATCATCGAGTTCGATCCCGAGACCCGGGGCATCGATGTTCCCTTTAATTTCAATATGACCGTCTTTCATTGTCAATGGTTTTTTGATATAGCTTTTGCCAAGGTAGGATCGTTGTATGTTATCAGCGGGTGCAGCTTGTAATCCGGGTAATTCATGTGCTACAAGATTCGGAATCGATGAAGCCACGTGCATTGATGCTACGGCACCTACAATACCTTCTTTGGCATGTGGCAGCATTCCGGCATAAAATGCTTCGGCCATGGTAGCGATTGCTTTGAGTTCGGTGATTCCACCGCAATGAGTCACATCCGGCTGCAATAGGGATGCCGCACCGAGTGTAAGCAGGTCTCTGAATTGCCATTTGGTGACCATTCGTTCACCGGTAGCAAATGGTACCGGTGTTTTCTTGGCCATCTCAGCCATAAGGGGAAGGTTTTGAAATTGTAATGGTTCTTCATAAAACCATGGAGTGAACTGTTCGAGTGCTTTGATGATTTGCATAGATGCCTGTTGTTGATGATCGCCATGCAGCTCGATGCCCATGTCCACTTTAGGTCCGATGACTTCACGGATTGCTCTTACATTTTCAACTACACCTTGTATAAAATCAGGATTCTCTACATAGCGCGATGCGCGGCCACGACTGTATGTAATACCTACTTTCATGGATTGATAACCTTCAGCCATCACCTGCTTGGCACCTTCGGGTGTTTGTGCCTGGCCATAGACTCTGATCCGATCACGATTGGGACCACCAAGTAATTCATAAATTGGTACACCAAGTGCTTTGCCTTTGATATCCCACATAGCGATATCGACTGCAGACAATGCACTCGTGAGAATGATACCTCCACGATAAAATGCTTGTCGATAAATTGCCTGCCAATGGTGTGATACACGACGAGGATCCTGACCAATAAGATATTTTTCTAATTCACCGATCGCCGCCGTAGTCGTCGGAATGCGTCCTTCGACGGTACCTTCACCCAGGCCGATAATACCTGCATTGGTATGCATCTTGATGAAAATAGTCCGCATGGTGTGTACCGGTATAATCTCAATCTTTGTAATCTTGAGATGATCTTTTGGATCGATCAATGCTTTACTATGATTGATGATTTTCTTTTCATAATCGATGGCTGCGGCAGATCTTTCGGCTATCGCCATACCGGCAATACCGGCTGAGATTTGTTTAATCCAGTTTCTTCTGGAGTTTATTTTCATATCCAATAGGTTTTTTTATTGATATGAATATACGATGAAATCTGTACCAAAAAAGTCAACTTCCTTACAAAGCCGACCTGTTCTGAATTAAGATTGAAAAGATACAATCGCATCGACGTGCTATGAAATCTTCAACAAAAGATATCCATTCGCCTCTATCGTTAATTCATTCTTCGCGGTATCATTCAATACATCGTAAAACAATGAAGCGTCTCGGATCACTTCAGAATATTTGTTTTTATCCAACAGCACATTCTTGGGATTTTTACTCATAGCAATCATATACTTTTCATTTCCGAATATTCTAAAATAAATGTAGATACCGTTTTCCGGAGCGAAATGAATAAGCTTACCATATTGTAATGCTTTGGCGTTTTTACGAATGTTTAATAATTTTTTTAAAAATGATTGTGCGTCTCTTTCTTCCGGAGATAAGCCATTGCCCGTGAAAGCATTTTTAGCGTCGCCCATCCAGCCACCGGGCATATCGGATCGCAGCGTACCATCATCCTTGGGTTCGGGATTGCTCATGAGTATTTCATCTCCATAGAAATATTGTGGTATTCCGCGGACGGTAGATAGATACAACATTGCTTTATGCCAGGCATTCTTATTATGTTTTAATTGAGTGTACACCCGGCTCATATCGTGGTTATCAGCGATGACGAGCAGATTGTTTGGATTGGCATAGATATCGTCATTGGCTAGATTTTGATAGATCTTTGCCCATCCGCCATTAAAATCGTTTTCATCTTGATTGAGTGCCTGGATGAGCGCTTGTTGTCCCGGAAAATCCATAGGTGTAGGAAGATAAGAACGGTATCCATCTTTGTTCATCATGCCCTTTTGCCAATACGAAGTAATGATCGGATTCACAGACCATTCTTCTCCGGTGATGTTGATATGAGGATATTCCTCCAGAATGGCTTTTGTATAATTGGATGAAAATGTCTTATCGATATAAGGGTAAGTGTCGATGCGCAATCCGCTCAAATCAGCGTATTCGATCCACCAAATCGCATTTTGGATAAGATAAGTAGCCATGAATGGATTGCGTTGATTGAGATCAGGCATGGTGGGTACAAACCAACCAGATGACATCAATTCTGCATCATAATGTGAGCCGTGTGGATCGTGTAATGCTTCGCGGTGATGATTGGTACTGATGTATTGACCCTTGTTATTAATCCAATCTTTAAAGGGAGGTTCTTTGATCCACCAATGACCGCTTCCACAATGATTCGGCACCATGTCCATGATGAGTTTGATGCCACGTTTCCCAGCTTCTGCTGATAATTTTTTATACAATGCATTCGTACCGTAGCGTGGATCGATCTTGTAATAATCGCTGATGGCATATCCATGATAAGAGTAAGAAGGTAAATTATTTTCCAGAAATGGTGTACACCACAATGTTGTATAGCCCATATCTCTTATATAATCCAGATGATCTATGACTCCTTGTATATCGCCACCGTGTCTTCCCCCGGGATTTTGGCGATTGCATTGCTCATTGGTATTCGGTAGATGATCATTGGTTTGATCTCCGTTGGCAAACCGGTCAGACATAATAAGATACATGGCATCGCCGGAGTCAAATCCATGGCGATTGTCCGATTGAGCCACTCTTTTTAATAAAGGATACTCTATCTTCTGATGACCAATTTTAATATCAATATTCCCGGCTGTAACATGAGCATCGATGGTAAGATCGACAAACAAGTAATCCGGGGAGTCTGTTTTGTTTATTCTAATCAATTGAACTCCCGGTTTCTTTATCGATAGTTTTTCATTGGATATTTTATCTCCTTTGAGGAGTAATTGTAGCTTTTGATTTTTCATCCCGATCCACCAATTAGGTGGTTCTATTCGAATAGATTGAGCGATGGATGTCCTGCCTATACAGAGCATCATAAAAAAATAAACGAATATCAGATTCTTTTTCATTAGAAATTCAATATAACCAATTTAGCTCTACCCCCTACAAATTTTACAATTTGTTCATCAGCTCATCAGAAATAATAGTCATTCGTCGACGACAAAGCGTTACAAAAATAAATGTGTGCATTCTGTCGATAAAAAGTAACGTTATGCTCTGATCATACATTTATATAAAACTACATTTAATAACTATAAATTCATTTTTATGAAAAACCAAAATTATTTTATTGCATTTATTACCATGACTTTATTCTTTAGTGCATGTACAAAAGAATCCAATATCACTACGACAGGAGTGCAAAACTCGGCATCCTATGTAATTAATTATCCAAAGAGCGCTAAAATAGGTGATATTATTGCTATTTCTTTAGACAAAGGAGCAAGTGCTCCCAACCCTATTGATGCTTTGCCAAGTATTGTGTTTGAAATCAATAAGTTTCCTTTGAAGGTCGATCTGTTCCTTAAAGGGTATAATGGTGATTGGATTTCAATTGCTTCAGGTGAACTTACTGATTTAAATAGTTCATTTAATACTCATTACAGGATGCCTTCCCCTTTATCATCCGAAATTGGAATCAATTTTAAATTGATTGTTCAACCTCAAGAGGGGGGAAACGCCGAAGAAAGAAAATTCAATATCCACCCCAGTCATGAATAAATCCGTCAACATCCTATTATAAGTAAGTTTCGGGCTGATGCAATGGTCAGCCCTTTTTATTTAATCGATACGATATGGGAAATTCAAGATGAACGCTATAATGATCTGAATTTTTAATTGTGTTTAATTTATATTTACTACCAAAAATTAAATCCATTCTTTTTTTTACATTTTCTATCCCGATTCCTTCGTGATCGGATATGTTTTGGGTCTCCATACTATTGGAGATATTCATTTGGAGTATTCCACTATTCTCGGATATGGCAAGTTTGATCCATGCATGCTTCGATGATTTAGCCACTCCATGTTTAAATGCATTTTCTACAAAAGGTTGTAAAATCAATGGGTGTGCGATTTTATCATGA
>CALMKY010000025.1 GCA_937867195.1 uncultured Saprospiraceae bacterium
CAAAAGGGGGGTCAGCTTCGCCGGAACGAGGGGGTCAGCTTCAGCGGAATTTACACACTATCTCTTTGGCTAAATCTTCTACCGTAATATTTTTCGATTTGCAAGCCAATAATCTCAAGGACCCGTTGAGAGTTTTTTATTTGATAAACAGAATATTGTAATCTTGAACCATACTTTGTAAGGAATTTGGAAAAATGAGAGCGAAGTTTATCATCGCTTATATCATAGGAAACGAGTAGCATAATAATTTGATCAATCTCTAATTTTTAATCTTAAATATTGGATATTGATCTATTGATTTTTCTCTAATAAAAGCTCTATAATATTGCTGACAATAATTGAAAAGATCCATTCGATACTCTAAAATTGATTTTAGCAACCATTGAGTGTAAGATCTGGATTTCTCATGTTTTAATACATATTGGCTCTTACTAATTTCAAAATCAGACTCTTTAAATTGGCCCAGATCAATGGCTCGTTTAATGATTTTGTCTACTATGCATCTAAATGGTTCTTGAATATCACACACGAGTGATTTTCGATTGTAAAAGTTTGTATGACATACACCCTGATAAATATCAAAGCCATATAAATGCAACATATTTTCTACAATATTAAATAAAAATGTATATCCTATATCCAATATTACATTGAGTGGATCACTTTTTACTCTTGGTTTTCTGCCTTTCCAATTATTATCTTTGTAAAACTCTTTAAAATAAACTTTTGCAGCTATACCTTCTAGGCCCATAAGTCCAGCAAGATCATTGGCAGTCATCACTTCTTGACTATAATCTTTTAATAAGGAAATGGCTACCTTACAACCATCAGATTTGCTTCTGAAGTAATTTAAATTTTCTAGTTGATTATCAATCTTGTTTTTTATTATATGTTTAGCAATATGGAACGTTTCTAAGGTATATTGCTTTTTTCTGAGTAAAAAATTACCTTCTGTCTGTGAATTCCATAGCCCAATATGTTTCATGCTTTGATTCATATTTAAGATAGGGAAGCCAAATTTTTTACTTCTCTCCAATAAGCCGGTCGTAATACTTCCACTTCCCACAAACCAGAGAGCCTGGAGTCGATGACATGTGTTTTGTAAAACTATTCGATCGTCTTTATCTTTTACCAGGAGGTTGTCGTTCTGAAAAGAAAATTTTTGTCCTTCTGTGCAAAATATTAAAGCAAGAGTTTTTTCCTTAAAATCAGGTGCCGTGAGCATGATATTAATTTTTAATGAATGACAAATTAGGAACCTTTTGCGAGTGACTTGTCACAGAGTGCATTGTAGATACATTTATCGCACTTCGCTTGTTCGGCAATAAAGGGTGTTGATTCCAAATCAAATGAATTGAGCTTTCCTACCAAGGATTCAAATTTTATAAACATTTCCAGATCATCTTGTGGAAGAGCAATTGGATAACTTTTGTTGTGAATCATATCATAAATTACCATTGTCTTTATTTCGTATCCCAACTCTGTCAATGCAAAATAATGGGCATACAGTTGAAAAATATATCCATCATATAGAACTTTCACTGATCGCTTCCTCTCCGTCAGTTTTCCGGTAGAGACATCAAAGACATCGATCTTTCCACCGAGATTGTATTTTTCGCAATATACCTCTAAAGATTGCAGTATATGGCTACTAGTGGAATATGCCTTAGAATCGATGGAAGCATGAGCTAATTGTCCCTTGGTTTGATAAGATTGATGATAAACAGATGTACTAAAGGGCTGGTACAAATTATGAAAGTATATAGACCTCGGGCAAAAAATATAATCGTTTAAGTAAGAAATGGGTATATAGACATCCATTTTGGGCTAAATTAATGGATGGCTTTGTACAAATTCCAGCCATGACTGGTTAGTGATATTTAATACTGGTTTATTTAAATCAGTCTCCGGATTATTGATTTGACTAAGTAGAAGCAATCCTTTCTTAGCGATGTGATATGCTCCATTGGCATCCGCATCCTTCGGTTGATGGTCGGTCGCGTTTAAGGAATTAAAAAATAAACCCGAACTGTTTTTTACCGGTGACAAGATGTAATCTTTTTCTTCTGAACCTTTTTTGCCATTATTATATCTGAGTTGAAGCGTAATTGAAAGTAGTTTTATTATTTTTTTATAAAACTCAGTATTGTCTGCATTTATAAAATCTTGCTTTAGATTCTTACCACCTCCATAGTCAATGTTAAATTTTCCTAGTAAATCTTCCATCGCTTGTACTACATTAATCTTTATATAGTCGCCCTTATTGTTATTTAAAGATTTATCGTAATGATATCTTTCTTGATCGTCAATAAAAACATGCCAATCTGTTTTAATTCCATGGATTGTATTAGGGAAATCCTTATAGTCAAATGAAAACACAAATGCTTTTGCCGGCTGATCATAATATATAGATCTAAATCTGGAGACAAAATCTTGCACTTGTGATTTACTTTCATATTTTGGTCTGAGCATATCGGTAAAACCTGTAGTAGGGTCGATCTTGCTAGTATTCCATGCAGGGACATAAAAAAGGAATCCCGATTGTTTCCCCAATTCTTTAAAAGAAGTAAACTTAGAGGTAAGTTGCATTGCTTTTAACACGCCTCCAGGTTCATTCGGCGGCATTTCTTTGAAAACCAAATAATTGAGTTTGTCGATCATCATTTTTTCAAACTTTTGATAGATTTGTTTTTCTACTTTAAATCTTCCACGTTTAAATCCAAAATTTAAGTCCTCCATGACGACGATCGCATTGTACTTGACCATCATTTTTGCGATTTTATGAACGATTTGGGATAAGTAGCCAGCTTTAAGTTCTTTGATGTTTTCTATCTCCCCCCATTCTTTCCTGGCTTCGCCTCTTTTTACTTCTTTTTGATGAAGTAATGCATGATAGTTTGTGCCACCTTCAAATTTATCGCTAGGTATAAAATTGAGTGACTCTTGCTGTAAAACCCGGCCTTCCCGATCTATACGGGTGAGATAGATAAGGTTTCTTTCGCCACGATCTAACCCAATAATATTTACAACAGGGTTGTTCCGAACAAAAGCGAGAGTCTTATCATTTATTCTTTCATTGCCATTTGCTTTAAAATTCAAAGTAATTGGCACATGAAATTGAAACTTGTCTTCTGTGAATCTTTTATCTTTTATAATCTCATATGAAAATGTACTTTCTTTATTCCGATGTAAATTCTTTGACTTCAATAAATGATTTTTGGGATGTACTATCTTTTCGTCTTGAGAAATAGAAGCCGGTCGGTAGAACATTTCAGCCTCACCATTTAATTTATACACTACATTTTTGAGATTCTCAGGATCAAAAAGCGCCTTCCAATACATCGTGTGAAGGTTTGGTTTGCCTTTACTGAACTCTGAGAAATCTTTGTTGTAAATTTTAAAAAGATATATCTTTCCTTCTTCTATGAGAAGATCGACTTCTTTTTTACTTAAATTCTCAAAATAAATTTTATAGCCTTGACTTTCGACTTCTCTATAAAAGCCACTTATATCCGTATAATAATGTGTATCAGTAAATTTGAAATTAAATTTACTCCAGTCTTCATGTTTTGCGATGGATTCTTTGAAAAAATCAATTAAGGCATGACAATCCTTTAGATTAAAATCAGCTTTTTTATAGCCCTCCTGAGGTTCTCCATTTTTAGAGTGGGATGCAGTATTCCTTATTCTCAAT
>CALMKY010000026.1 GCA_937867195.1 uncultured Saprospiraceae bacterium
AATTATATACTAAGTCGCAATGCGGGATTTGACAAAGATCAGATCATGCTGATCCAGGGGACCAATACTATGAACGAAAAAATAAAAAGCTTCAAAAATGAATTGCTTACATCGGCCAACATAAAATCGGTCACGGTCAGTGATTACCTGCCTATATCCGGCACTAAACGCGACGGCAATACTTTCAATATTGTAGGTAATAAACAGAATACAGTTTCTGCTCAAAAATGGGAAGTAGATCATGATTATATCAAAACCTTGAATATAAGCCTTTTTCAAGGACGGGATTTTAATAAAGAAATACGAGGAGATACAACAGCAGTCATTATCAATCGTTCCATGATGACTAAATTGGGCCTTACAAATCCCATTGGAAAAACCATCACCAATGGATGGCAGACTTTTAATATCATCGGTGTCATCGAAGATTTTAATTATGAATCCATTCGCGAGCAGATAAATCCACTTTGCCTTATTCTCAATCGCGATGATGCGGGTATCGTTTCAGTTAAAATAAATGGTCGGGACCCGGCGGCAATGATCGAGCGGGTATCCAAAATCTGGAAAGCTTATGTCCGGGACCAACCAATCCGATTTTCTTTTCTTGATCAAAAATTTGCCACTATGTACGACGACGTCAAACGCACCGGCCAAATTGTTACCTGCTTTTCATTACTGGCAATCGTCATTGCATGTCTTGGATTGTATGCTTTATCAGCTTTTATGGCAGAACAAAGAACAAAAGAAATCGGTATACGCAAGGTGCTGGGTGCTTCAGTGAAGGGTATTACTTCCATGCTGTCCAAAGAATTCATTCTATTGATATCAATCTCAATTGCCATCGCTGCACCTTTGTCTGCCTGGGTAATGAATCGATGGTTACAGGATTTTGCATATCGGATCCATATTAAATGGTGGATGATCGCTGTCTCAGCCATGGGAACTGTTTTGATTGCCTTATTTACCATAAGCTACCAGTCGATCAAAGCGGCAATAGCCAATCCGATTAAATCACTTAGATCAGAATGAGGGATCCAGAAATGATCCATTGATCATGGTAAACTTTTTATCGCATAAGGAATCTTCATCCGTGATGAATCGCAGGTTAATTTCCAGTCCAGGACTTCCAAATATTCATTTGACTTTCATCGATCTGGTCCATTTTCATCAATGAATAGATCTCTTTACCATTAGCATCTTTATCTATTTTTAACTTCAATCCGCCCAGATTGAGATATTTATTATAATCCATCAGCTCTGCCGTATACACATATCTAAACTCATCCTTCATAGATCTGCCTGCAAAGGATTCACATGCCGACTGAAATTCTGCATCCGTAAATCCACGTTTTAAATGTTTGTAATATTTCCAATACAGAGCTCGCATTACGTCATCCAGCGATTTTTGATTATGGGTAGCATTGCGAATTGCAAAATCCAGAATCATTCCTACGATCGGCCCCTTATCATAGTATGAAATCGTTTTGTTGGAGTCGGCATTGCTTTTGCCAAATGGTCCTTCGCTCCAGGTCTCGTAACTGGCCTGGATGAGTGATTGATAATTTTTTCCAGGATTGTTTTCGTGTGCGGTTATATTGCGTTCAAAATTTTGAAGCAAAGTAGAATCTGAAGATAAACCGGCTCTTCGTACAATCATATATTCATAATACACTGATAAGCCTTCGCTGACCCACAGGAGATTGGTCCGGTTAGGGCCATCATAATTAAAGGGTCCGAGCTCATATGGCCTGATGCGCTTAACATTGTAATGATGGAAATATTCATGAGCCAGGAAATTAAGCATACGATTTGTATTTCGAGGCTTGTCCAGGTCATTTCCTGTAAATGAAAACGTAGTGTTGTTGAGATGTTCGATACCACCCCGGCCGGGACCTATGGCAATGAAGGAATATTCTTTATAAGGTATATCCCCAATGATGTCGCTGGCAGCGTGAACGACTCTGGAAAGTTTGCTGATAAAACCTGGTTTATCAAAATTCCCGATGTCGTAACCAATAAAATTATGTTTAATACCCTGGATGTAAAATGAAGGTAAGGTGTCTAATTTGCCCATCAGGATCGGGCTATCATACAATACATCTATATTCTGAGCAATGTATTCATGGTCCTTGTTTTTTACCGGTTCCAGTCCCGTGGCTACCAAATTCCACCCTTGTCTTGGTATTACTTTTACTGAATACAAAATATTTGCCACATCAGAGACATAAAAAAAAACACTGCCCGGTATGATATATGCATGGTTAGAATCCACCAGGCTATTGGCTACAAATTGCCTGTTTGCTTTTACATCGTATTCCACTTTAAAGGACGATGGTTTGACATTGTTCAGTAGTAATTTGTTATCCGGCAGCTTATTCCATAGGGTAATCCGGCCATTGACGGTTGCTTTAATATTGCTGATCGACTGATCATAGTCCATCAGTTGGTAATAGCCGGGAGTCCATTTGGGTAATTTTAATAAAACCGAATCTTTGTTTATTCCGGAACCAACCAATGAAACATGCAATAGATGATCCATCGTATCCTTCACGGATATTTCATATCGCATCATGGATTGATTCTGCGCGGCTGATTTTTGATTTAAAATCAAAAGTATCGTGCATAGGATCATCAACCAGGCAGGTGTATTCATCAAGATTTTGTACATCCTTTTCATATGATCATGAAAGGTACATATTATTGGATTAATTCATATAAGCTATGGTTTTGATCCATATACGCTTTAACTATTAATAAAGTGCTTTCTTTGAATAGAGTTCTACATTAAGATAATTATAGTATGTTAAGTATTTTCTGATCATAAACTATTATATGTTTTTTTCGGATATTTACTGGAAATCCATTTGCTATGAAATTGAACAAATATATATTTTTTTGTTTTATCTTTTTTACATCCATAGATTTAATAAAATCCCAATCCTGTAATTTAAATTGTATTGGTCAGGTCAATGTAGCCTTAAAACCTGAAAATAATTGTTCAGTAACGCTTTCGTATCTTGATTTTCTTACAAATCCTACCTGTACCACCTTGGTGCTCAGTTTCGAATTGCCAGGCACCGTTGGATTTACTACGACCAATACTTTGAATATGAGTACAGCCAATACGATATTTAAATATAAAGTCACGGATACGTCGAGCAAAAACAATATCAATTCATGCTGGGGTTACGTTAATGTCAATCCATGTAATCTTTGCCAAATAGCCACTCCACCAGTAATCAACAGTTTTACAGCAAGTGCAGGACCTTATATTGCCGGAGGGTATGTGACCCTTTATGTCGGTGCTACAGACAATGTAAAGATTGCTCGCGTAGACTTATTGAGTTATTACTCCATCGTCGCCTCGGATTATACGTATCCTTACTCATTTAATTATCAGTTTAATCCATCCACCGCAGGAAATTATCATCTCAAAGCGATCGTATATGACGATTGTGGTAGTTCAGATACATCGGATGTACTTGATTTTACGACGCTTGCCCCGACGTGCAATGATGGAGTGCAAAACGGAAATGAAACTTCCATTGATTGTGGGGGTGCCTGTATCAATTGTCCCGGTTGTCCCGGAGTGACAAATTTAAATGTAACGGTGGTCGGTTCAAATGTTTCATTGATATGGAACGGGAGTGCGACAAATTATCAAGTGCAGATCGTAGATGTCAATAACAATATTCTTTCCACTACCACGACCAATACGAATAGTTTCTATACTTCATTGCCTGTGGGTACTTATGCGGCACGTGTCCGGAGTATATGTGGTTATAATTACAGTGGCTGGGCTGATATTTACATTTTTGTAACGATGGGCAGTGTGTGCACCACACCAGCTAATTTTGGAGTATCCACCAATTCTGGAAATGCATCTTTTTCATGGAACGGCAATGCGGCCTGGTACCAAATTGAAATTACGAATACGGCAACTAATAATTCTATTACAACGACCGTAGGAAATGCTTATTATACGGCTTCCTTATCCAACGGTTCCTATAAAGCAAGAGTTAGAAGCGAATGTAATTCTTCTTTCAGCTCATGGACCGATTATATTTATTTTACCATTGGTTCATCCTGTGCTATACCCTATAATTTTTCTGTATCTACCGGTACCAGCTCAGCCTATTTTTCATGGACCGGAAATGCAGCCTGGTATCAAATTGAAATTACGAATACGGGTACCAATAATTCTACAACGACGACCATCGGTGATCCAAACTTTAATGCATCCTTATCTGCCGGATCGTACAAGGCAAGAGTGAGGAGTGAATGCAATTCATTATTTAGTTCCTGGACCGATTATATTTATTTTACCATTGGTTCATCTTGTGCTATCCCATATAATTTTTCTGTATCCACGGGTAATAGCTCAGCCTATTTTTCATGGACCGGAAATGCAGCCTGGTATCAAATCGAAATTACGAATACGGGTACCAATAATTCTACTACGGCGACCATTGGTGATCCAAACTTTAATGCCGCCTTATCTGCCGGATCGTACAAGGCGAGAGTAAGGAGTGAATGTAATTCATTATTTAGTGCCTGGACCAGTTATATTTATTTTACCATTGGTTCGTCTTGTGCTATCCCATATAATTTTTCTGTATCCACAGGTAATAGCTCAGCCTATTTTTCATGGACCGGAAATGCAGCCTGGTATCAAATAGAAATCACGAATACCGCATCCAATTCTACTTCAACTGCTACGATTGGAAATGCATACTATACTGCCGCCTTATCTGCCGGAACGTACAAGGCAAGAGTGAGGAGTGAATGTAATTCTTTGTTTAGTGATTGGACCGATTATATTTATTTCACTATTGGTTCATATCGTAGTGTACCCAAAGACTTGTGGGTGAATGTGAATGGCAGTCATGCCTACGTGACCTGGGCCGGAAACGCAGCATGGTATCAGATAGAAATAGTTAATACCTATACGAATTCGTTATTGACGGCTACGATCGGTACACCAAGTTATACGGCGAATCTAATCAACGGAGAATACAAAGTTAGGGTGAGAAGCGAATGCGGCAATACGGTTTTTAGCTCCTGGACAAACTATTTCTATTTTGTCATTAATAAGTCAAATGTGCAACCTTGCGGCAGACCGGATCGGCTTGAAAGCAATGTATCAGCTGACGAAGTTTTCGTAAACTGGCAA
>CALMKY010000027.1 GCA_937867195.1 uncultured Saprospiraceae bacterium
TTGGAGATCAAGTCAGAAGTGTTGTATGCAGAGATCGACTGGCAATATCTATGGTCACTTATGTCAAAAGATAAATCGACATCGATCAAAGTGCCAGGTAAATTCCCAACGGTGCGCCGTGACCTGGCGATCGTCGTAGATAAACACGTATCGTGGGATGCTATCTCTGAAGCAATCCTTACATCTAAAGTAGCTTATCTCAAATCGTATGATCTCTTTGATGTATTCAGTGATGAATCTAAATTAGGTAAAGACAAAAAATCATTGGCCATCAGCTTCCTGTTTGAAAATGATCAACAGACCCTAAAAGAAAATGATTTGGAAATCGCTATGAAGGTATTGCAAATAAAATTAAAAGAAAAGACCGGAGGTGTAGTTAGATAAACGGTAAAGTATGAAAGAAAAAATCTGGTTGTCCAATCCTGAAGAGCATGATTATGACGCAGCATTTGATTTTTTATCATTACTGATTTCTGAATCAAAAGCAAAAAGCATCGTAATCCGTTTAAAGAAATCAAAGCCGATCCTTAGAAAGGCGAAAGACATCCTCAGGGCCAGCGATTTACCATTATTACCAAAAGATAATGTCCATGTTAAGGAAGATCTGTCAAAAGTAAAACATGATAAAAAACTTTCTCCCATCCTGCTGGTCAGAGCCGAAAGACTCATCATAGCAGATGGCTATCATCGGGTATGTGCTATTTATTATCTTTCTGAAGATACAGAGGTACCCTGCAGATTGGTTGATATTATGCAGTAAAATTATCTATTGTCAATCTACCGGACCATATCCCGACACAGATGATTTTGGGTTCCTCGAAGACCATCCGCTCTATTCTATTTTATCCAATTTCTATCATCTTATTCTGATACAAGAATATCTGCTTGAATGGTCCCGGTGATTTAACTACAATAAAAAATTCATACCTTCCCATCAAAGAATTCTCGGATATGAAGGGTTTAATGATGGATTACCAACTCACCATACCTACGATGATGCGTAGAGCTGAGACCATGTTTTCTCATAAGGAGATCATCACCCGGCAGCCGGATAGAACCCTTCATCGATATACCTATAAGGACTTTGTCATTCGCACAAAACAACTTGCCGTTGCCCTATCAAAACTGGGAGTGTTACCAGGAGACCGGGTTGCAACTTTGTGCTGGAACCATTACCAGCACCTGGAGGCTTACTTTGCCGTACCGGGCATCGGCGCAGTAGTGCATCCTCTTAATATCCGATTAAATCCCGACGATCTTGCCTATATCGTCAATCATGCAGAAGACAAGATCATCATTGTAGATCATGTATTATTGCCTTTATTCGAAAAATTTAAGTCTTCCGTCTCCCCGGCTAAAATCATTGTCATCTATCAGACCAACGATCTTAGATCCGGTGAATATGAGGATTATGAAGACCTGGTGGCAAGCGGTAATGCCTCTGAATTTACTCCTTATGAGGAAGATGAATATGCAGCAGCTTTTATGTGTTATACTTCAGGAACTACGGGAAAACCCAAAGGTGTATTGTACTCACATCGTTCTGTGGTATTGCACGCAATGTCTTTTATGTTTAGCTGTGTTGAATACGGTATTACCGAAAGAGATATATTGCTTCCCGTAGTACCCATGTTTCATGCGGCGGCATGGGGCATGCCATATTCGTGCACCTTTACCGGAGCCAGCCAGGTATTTCCCGGTCCTTATCTGGATGCTGATAGTTTGCTGGAATTGTTTGAAAAGGAAAAAGTAACCTTGACCGCCGGTGTTCCCACTGTATTCATTGCTTTATTAAATAAATTGGAAACCGATGCCATCCAACATACACTCTACTTGCGCACGATATTGATTGGTGGATCGGCCATGCCCAGGTTTTTGGCCAAAGCATTTGAAGAGAAATACCATATCCGCGTATTGCATTCATGGGGAATGACCGAAATGTCACCGGCTGGAGCATCTTCTATCAAAACAAGCCATGTATTGAAATTATCTAAAGAAGATCAATATGATTACGCTATCAAACAGGGGATCCCTGTGCCCTTTGTCGAGACGAGAGCCAGGAACGATGAAGGTAAAATAGTGCCCCGCGATGGAATCACAATGGGTGAACTGGAAGTGAGGGGGCCTTGGATTATCTCTTCATATTATAATGATGATTCTATTGATAAGTTTACAGATGATGGTTGGCTGCGGACAGGCGATATTGTTACCCTAAGTGAAGATGGATTTATAGAAATCAAGGATCGCAGCAAAGATGTGATAAAATCCGGCGGTGAATGGATCAGTTCGCTTGCATTGGAAAATGCTTTGATGGGTCATCCATCCATATTGGAATCTGCCGTAGTAGCCATACCGGATGAAAAATGGATAGAACGCCCTTATGCTTATATTGTATTGAAACAAGGCAAAACAGTGACCCCTGAGGAACTCAAAGATTATCTTTCTGGCAAATTTGCAAAATTCTGGATACCGGAACAATACGAAGTCATCGACGCTATACCAAGGACATCTGTTGGAAAGTTTTTAAAATCAGCCCTCAGAGATAAATACGCCAAAGAACATTAAATAACGAACCATTTTAATTTGCTAAATGTCTGTTGATCATTTATTCCAATTAAAAGACAAAGTGGCCATCATCACTGGGGCCAGTAAAGGGATCGGTGAGGCCACCGCTCGTTGTTTTGTTGAAGCAGGTGCTTTGGTAGTCATCAATAGCCGAAAAGAAGAAGAGATCATCACCTTGGCCCGGGATATATCTTCTGATCGATGCATCGGTATCTCCGGAAATATGGGAGAATTGAACGATTGCAAAAAATTAATTCAAGCTGCGACTGAAAAATGGGGCGGTGTTGATGTTTTAGTTAATAATGCCGCCATCAATCCGGTGTATGGTCCTTTATTAGAATCCGATGGAAATGCATTTGATAAGATTATAAAAGTAAATGTAAAAGGACCATTTGAATTATCCAACCTGGTACATCCTATTATGAAACAACGGGGCGGCGGTGCGATCATCAACATCAGCAGTATCGAAGGGCTATCACCGGATGATGGTATGTCACTGTACGCTATCAGCAAAGCCGCGCTGAACATGCTGACCAAAG
>CALMKY010000028.1 GCA_937867195.1 uncultured Saprospiraceae bacterium
GCCTGGATCCGTTCGGCAAGCACGCGCGGCAGGTCCGCCAGCTCGGCCGTCTCCTTCGTGTTGGGCGTCATGAGCGTGGCGCCCTGGTAGAGGGCGCGGTGCTTGGGCTTGGGATCCACGATCGCAAGCCTGGCCATCTTGGGTATTTTAATCATTCGATTTGCGCAAGCCAGTGTACAATTTGGTGGTAATACACGCTTTCCGATGGTCGCCGGCTGGGATTCATTGCTTCCTTCCTGGTTTTCAAAATTGCATACTAAATATAAGACGCCGGTACATTCTATTGTTTTTGTTGGAGTGGCAACATTACTATTTGCCATCATGGGAAGTTTGGGTGTATCCAAACAAGAAGCTTTTCAATTTTTATTTAATTCATCTATATTGATTTATGGACTTACTTATATAGCGATGTATTGCATACCTCTTTTTGGACTGAAAAAATTTTATTTGAAAGTACCTTGGTGGATTAAATTACTATCTGCTTCCTGTTTACTGCTGACTGTGCTCGCGGTATTATTTGCTTTAATTCCCATCGTACAGGTTGAAAACAGAGGGATGTTTGCGATCAAAATGATAGGAGTTGTTATTATTATTAATTTAATTGGAATGATCATTTTTCTTAAAAGCAGAAAATGACGCAGTGTGATCGATCTTCGAATGATCTAATAAATAAAATAAAAAATCAGCTCTTAAATCACAAGTCGATTTCCATTCCTTCTACAGCTAATTCATATGGAAATGGATAATGATGGTTTGCTTTAAATTCTGAAAAAAGTTGATCTAGTGTTTTATCTGTATGCAATGGATCATGATGTGAAAGCAATAATCGTTTCACCTCCGCTTTGGATGCAAATTGTAAAGCATTGAAAATAGAAGAATGACCCCACCCGGTACTTTTTAAATATTCTTCAGAACTATATTGACCATCGTGCAATAAAAGGTCGGCTTGCATAGCCAGATCAATCCCGGAAATCCATTTCGTATCCTGTATCATTCCATTGCGACCCAACGCCGGCTCATGATCCGGAATATAAGTAAATACCTTATCCTTTTCCTTTAATCTGAAACCAACGGTAGGTCCAGGGTGAATGATATACTCTGATTCTATACGAAAAGGTCCTATCTGGAATTCACTATTTTCTATTTCGTGCAATGTAAGACGGCAAGGAAGTTCCCGAATATTTACAGGAAATAACGGCGGGGACAAATATCTTCTCAGTCTAAACATAAGACTATTCCCGGAACTGGCAGGTCCCCAGATATGTACTTCCATCTCCGGATTGTAGAGTGGTTTAAAAAAGCCAAGGCCTTGAATATGATCCAGATGAAGATGGGTAAGGAGAATGTCGATGCGATTTGATTTTAGATTCGTAGGAAGTACCAGCCTTTGCAATCCGGAGCCACCATCCAAAACCAAGAGACATCCGTCCTGGTAGACCGTAACACAAGAGGTATTTCCACCGTAATGATTTGTTTCGGGGCCTGAATAAGGTATGGAACCCCTTACCCCCCATAATGATATTTTCATTTTTCTTTAGATTCCCAAAATATTGCAACGGCACCCTGAAATTTTCCGGTTCTTCCGATGATGGGGTATGATGTAACTGAAATTTTTTCGATTTTACCTTGAAGACTTTCTATCCAAAAGGATTTGTGGTGTGGACTGCATGTTTTTAGGGTAATGACTAATGGTAATTCGGCAGGAGGTATTTCTTTCCCATGTTCGTCGATAGGCTTGAATACGGTCGACCAGGTTTCTACCGGCATTTCACCCGTTTCTTCATATCGTGACCCCAGGAGAACTTCGGCGGGTTCATTATAAAAAATCAACCGGCCGGTCGTATCGGTAATAAAAATTGGAATAGAAAGGCAATCGGCTAATTGCCTTGTCAATATTACTTCAATCTCGTAAGCGGCCATATTGATGAATCACAGTTGAATACTTTTATAAAAGTAAAAATTTTTATGATCATCACAAATTTTATTGATTTTGAAGCCTTTTGAAAACTTTCGCTGGATAAGCAAAAGAATTGAATATAATATCGTTCACCCTGCAGGGATAGATATTATGAATAAAGTGTTTCCCAGTTTGCTTTCGCACCTGAGATCCCCATTATGAGCTTTAATAATATCATAGGCCAGGCTCAGCCCCAATCCCGTTCCTTGGCCGGTCGGTTTGGTGGTGAAAAATGGTTGAAATATTTTTTCTTTAATAGAATCCGGGATACCCGATCCATTATCGGATACAATAATTTCTATTTTATCGTCTTTGTGTTTAGTGATAACTGTTACGTTTGGAGAATAAGGAATTGAGGAAAAAGAAGAAGGTATATCTTCAATTTCCTTTCCACCTGCTTCCTTTAACTTACTTCTTTCTCTCGTTGCACTGAGGCTTCGCTCGGCACAGGCTTGAAAGGCATTATTCACCAGGTTTAGTATTACTCTACCTATGTCTTGGGACACTACATCGACCAAAGGTAAATTCGGCTCAAGATCCATTGAATAATTACACTCAAATGACTTATCCTTTGCCTTTAAACCATGAAAGGATAATCTTATAAATTCATCACATAGCTTATTGAGGTCGGTTGGTTCTTTTTTACCGGAAGATGGACGACTATGCTCCAGCATGCTTTTAACTATATTGCTTGCACGAAGACCGTGTTGATTGATTTTTTCAGAATTGATTTTAATGTCGGTAAGTGTTTCTTGTAATCCTTGAGCATTGAGCATTGGATATTGGTTATTGAGTGTTTTTATTTCTTCATTTGCCTCATTGACTAAATCATTATTGATCTCGGAAAAATTATTCACGAAATTAAGTGGGTTTTGTATTTCATGGGCGATGCCAGCGGTTAGCTCTCCGAGGGATGCCATTTTTTCAGATTGTATGAGTTGTGCTTGGGTGGATTGGAGTAAATCTTTTTGTATTTGAATTTCGTCACGTTGGAGTCCTAATAACCGATTTGCCTTCTGCTTCTGCCGGTTATTATAAAATAGTAATATAGATATGGCCAGTAAGGTTGAAAATAAACCTATAAAAGTATTTTGTTTTTTTTCGTATTGATATTTGGCTTGCTGAGCGTTGGATTCGTATTTTTTTTCTTCTTCTAAATCAATTACATTTTGAGCTTGATTGAGTTTGTCAATATTAAATAGGCTATCATTGGCTGCTATGATTAAATTGAGATATTGGATGGTTTTCTGAGGATGGTCTTGTTCTGATTGACTTAAGATTTTACTTGCCCCGGCTATCACTTCATAATTATGTAATTGAACGGCTATTTGCAATGCTTTTTGTCCGTAAAGGATGGCGGAATCTTTTTGTTTCATTGTAAAATAGGCTTTGGATATATCCAGGAAGTTTTCAGAAATATAATACTGATTATTTACCCTTCTGGATAAATCGATGGATTTATGAAAATGGCTGATGCCTTCAAGATAATCATTTTGCCCAATGGCAATTCTGCCTCTTACTCTTTCTATTCCATTTTGCAGACCATATATATTTATATCTTTATTTATTTTACCAGCCAAATCAGTGTAATACGTAGCTGAATCCGGCAGTGCCATGATTTCAAAAGCTTCCCCTATATTATAGTATATCCTGGCTCTGTTTTCCGCCTTGGCAAATTTGAAAGATGGTGAGGCAGCAGCGTTTAATAACCATTCAAGTCTTTTACTTTTATTGTTTTGTTTTTCATATACAAGAGCCATTAAATTGTGAAAATTTATATACTCATCTGGATCTTGGTGGTTTGATAGTTCCAATCCCTTGTAAATAGATTGGTTTGCAATTTGCCATCGTCCTGATAGTGCAGATACCAGAGCAATTGAATTATGACTTAAAATAATTCCTTTCAAGAAGTGAAGTTGCTCGGATAATTATAAAGCTTTTTGCCCTAATTCGAGGGCCAATTTAGGATCAGAACTAAAATACAAATGAGATAATCGCAATAAGCTATTTACGTGTTGAGCATCGGTTTTCAGCTCAATAATTTTTTCCAGGCTATCGTTTGGTCTTAATAGATCAATTTTTTTCTGATTGAATGAAGTTTGATATAAGGTTATTAAAAATAGTAGGCATAATATGAATCGATACGCTTTTTTCATATTAAATCATAATTCTGTTAGTGGGGAGTTTAACAGTAAAAGTTGTTTCTTGCCCATTATGTAATACAATTTCTCCGCTATGCGCCTTCACAATATCATAGGCCAGACTCAATCCCAATCCAGTCCCTTGGCCGGTCGGTTTGGTGGTGAAAAATGGTTGAAATATTTTTTCTTTAATAGAATCCGGGATACCCGATCCATTATCGGATACAATAATTTCTATTTTATCGTCTTTGTGTTTAGTGATAACTGTTACGTTTGGAGAATAAGGAATTGAGGAAAAAGAAGAAGGTATATCTTCAATTTCCTTTCCACCTGCTTCCTTTAACTTACTTCTTTCTCTCGTTGCACTGAGGCTTCGCTCGGCACAGGCTTGAAAGGCATTATTCACCAGGTTTAGTATTACTCTACCTATGTCTTGGGACACTACATCGACCAAAGGTAAATTCGGCTCAAGATCCATTGAATAATTACACTCAAATGACTTATCCTTTGCCTTTAAACCATGAAAGGATAATCTTATAAATTCATCACATAGCTTATTGAGGTCGGTTGGTTCTTTTTTACCGGAAGATGGACGACTATGCTCCAGCATGCTTTTAACTATATTGCTTGCACGAAGACCGTGTTGATTGATTTTTTCAGAATTGATTTTAATGTCGGTAAGTGTTTCTTGTAATCCTTGAGCATTGAGCATTGGATATTGGTTATTGAGTGTTTTTATTTCTTTATTTGCCTCATTGACTAAATCATTATTGATCTCTGAAAAATTAGTCACGAAATTAAGGGGGTTTTGTATTTCATGGGCGATGCCGGCGGTTAGCTCTCCCAGGGATGCCATTTTTTCAGATTGTATGAGTTGCGCTTGGGTGGATTTTATTTGAATTAATGATTTTTCTAATTCATAGCTCTTTTGGTCTATTTCTTCTTTTTGTTGTTGAAGTAAAGTATTTGCTTTTTGCTTTTGCCGATTGTTGCGTGCCAAAATGAGAGAAATAAGGATTACCCCCAAGAGAGAACCGAGCAGTATTGAAAATTTAGTATTGGCATGAAAAGCTTCTGCTTGTCGTTCTAATTCCGCTACTTTTTCGCGTTCTTCAAAAGCGATACGTTCTATGTGTTGTGTTTTTTCTTGATCATACATTTTGTCCTTAGCTTCTAAAGCGATAAGGCGATATTTCCAGGCTTGCACAGAATCGACATCTTTATAAAGGTTATATAAAAAATTACCGATAAAGGGTATATATTGATTGTCTTTAGCAGCTAAACACAATTCTAAAGCTACTTTACCATAATATTTTGCAGAATCCAATTGATTCTCTTGTTTCTTTATTTGAGCTATAAAATAGTGAGTATGCCCTCTGGAGGTCTGTCCTGCAGCCAAAGATCTCCGGAAATAATACATAGCAGAATCAAATTTGTTTTGTTTATAATAAATCTCTCCAAAATCAAAGTAATAGCTATCTGGTGTAAAAATTGTATTGCCGCTTAGGGATAATTCATACCCTTTTTTTAAAAAAATAAAGGCAGAATCCAAAATGCCCGCCTCTTTGTAAGTATAGCCAATCGGTGCATAAATTGGTATAAAAGATTCATCATCCAATTTGAGTTTTTTCAGCCATTCCCAAGCGGTAAAATAGTAAGCGAGAGATTTACGATAATTATAAAAAGTATAAGCATTACCTAAAAAGCAGTATGACCGAATCAGGTTTAGCGTATCTTTATTCTTCTCACTCAATTGTTTGGCTTCCGTCGCAAACAAAATTGCTTGTTGAGTTTCTTGATTTGTTAAAACAAAGCAAATCCCTAGTGCGCATCTAATTTGCCCTGCTTCAAAACCTATTTTCTTGGCTAAATCATAGCCTGTCTGTGCAAATTCAAATTGTTCATTCATTTTTAGGTGCCAAAAAGCCTTATCAGCAGGGTCAATTAATTTTATATAAATCATGACCTTCTCTTTGTCAGATGTGGTAATTTGTAAAAGGTTTTTTAAACTATCTGCATAAGACAAGGGCCTCTGCTGTGCAAAAATCAAAGAAGCATATAAGAAAATAATTAAGACTAAAAATCTCATTGGTAAATTGTAGAATTTTTTAATATCTGTCAGTGAGCAAAAGCTATTAAATCTGTTTTTTCATAATCCATCGGTTTTAAAAGGTAAAACAATGATAAACTCGGAGCCGCCCCCCTCGGTTGAATTGACTTCCAACGTGCCACCATGACCTTTAGTAACAATATCGTATGCAAGACTTAACCCCAATCCTGTGCCTTGCCCGGTAGGCTTGGTTGTAAAGAAGGGTTGGAAGATTTTGTCTTGGATTGAATCGGGTATACCGGAGCCGTTGTCGGAAACACTTAATACCACGGTATCGGATATTTTTCGTGTCGAGATTTTGACCAACGGTTTGTAATTAATAATATTTTGCCTTTCCTTTTCACTCACGGCATAAAAAGCATTTGTCACTAAATTTAAAATCACTCGGGATATATCCTGACTTACGATATTTATTTTAGGAATGTCCGTGTCTAGATCTAATTTCAAGTCAGAGTTAAAATTTTTATCTTTTGCCCTTAGGCCATGATAGGCTAGCCTGGTAAATTCATCACAAAGCGCGTTGAGGTCGGTCAATGTTTTTTCATTGGACGATTTACGGCTGTGCTCCAGCATACTTTTGACGATGCTGCTTGCCCTTTTTCCATGCAAATTGATTTTTTCAGAATTAATTTTTATATCATTGATTAATTCCATAATTCCCTGATCATTGAACATTGGATATTGAGCATGGATTGTTTTTATTTCCTGGTCTATATCAGAAATTAAATCATTGTTTATCTCAGAAAAATTATTCACAAAATTTAGGGGATTCTGTATTTCATGAGCAATGCCTGCAGTCAGTTCACCGAGAGAGGCCATTTTCTCCGATTGGATGAGTTGAGCTTGTGTTGACTTAAGGGAGGCCAGGGCTTCTTCGGTTTTCTTTTTTTCTTCTTTCAGATTGATCAGATCCTGGGCTGCCTGCCTAGCCAGCTTTTCTTTTAATTGAAGATCGAGATATCGCTTGTATGCCAGATCAAATACGGTAGCAGCCCTTTGCTGGAGGTATTTAGCTTCCTCGGCAGGAGGCGATTGGCTGACCATGACCAATGCGCCGGCCGAAAATTTGGAATGATGCATATATGCAATGTCATTTCTGCGGGACATGACATTTTCTTTTACTTCAGGAGCGATGCTGATCAAATAATCCAGCCACTCTTTTAATTCTTCACCCTGTGATGTGATGGTATAGTCCATTTGGTCTGTGAGATACTCCTCCCGGAATCGTTGGGTAAGTCGACATGCGCTGAAATATAATTTATTGGTGCCTATTTGAGGCGATTCTGATACACGATCGGTATTCTGCACATGCCATGATTCGATATAGCCCTGCTCCGGATAATAAAATTGAATGACCGATGCTTCCCATTCTTTTTGTCCCAGGTGTAATAATTGCTCTCTCAATGTTTTGACCACCAGGTGGAAATCCTGTGATGACTCCATAGAGAGAGCACTGGCCCTGATTTTTTCCAATGCATATTCGATTTGTGAATCTCTGGATTTTTCTTCTGCTATTTTTAAATCATTGTACCGCGTAAAAGATAGATCAAAAACTTTAGAATATCGCACCAATAAATCCATGGCTTTTGGACTCAATGGTACCGGGCTTCCTGTAGTCAAACAACCAAAATTATTAAAAGAGGCATCCAGGTAGATATCGGTAAAGGATTGCATATTATTCTTGATGAAATCAGGTAAATTACTCAGTTCAGTTTGATTGAATAGATATTGATCCCAATTTCTTTTTACTTCATCCTGCATACGGTATTGCCACCGCTCTGCCTTTTGTTGCCATCCCCTGAGATAGGCTAGTTGTGGGGGATGTTCACTGTACGGAACGAAAAATCCATTCCCCAGATCGGATGATTCATCGCTGGCCATCCACCAGGTAACACCCAGACTTTTAGGATCAAAAATCATGAAGAAACATCGGTTTAATTCAGGATCTACTTTAGATAATTCTTCATAAATAATACCGATCACAGAGGACAGCTGATCCGTGGCTTGCATGGCTAACGTAGAGGATCGGATGCGCTCGAGGGAAGCTTCGATTTGGGCTTCACGGGTTTGTATCTCTGCTTTTTGTAAGTCCAGAAATCGTACATACGCCTGATCAAATACATTGGCAAATCGGGCGAGTAGATCCATCTGGCCATCGGCAAGAGCCTCATGGGTACCTACTAATAGCAATCCAAATCTTGCGGCGGAAAGATTGAGATAGGCATCTCCAAACTGAAGCATGGAATCTTTCACAACATCGGGTAAATTTTTTAATTCTGAATGTTCGAATGCAGTCGTATCCCAAATCTTTTTGCTTTCACCTGCTAACAGGTAGACAGCTTTTTGTAACTGTCGGTCGTATACATTTTTTATAAATGGATGAAATGGATGATCAAATAATTCTATACGAAATCCATTTTGTGAAAGCAAGCCTTCAGGTCCGGCCAGCCAATACACCATATGTTTAAATTCCTGATCAAAAAAGATAAATACACTCCTGCCCAACGCAACATCAAGAGGTCTTAGTTCTTTAAATACAGTAAAAATAATTTCACTGATTTCGGAAGTAGATCTCATCTGAAGAGACCTGGATCTGACTCTTTCGAGTGCAGCTTCAATTAATGCTTCTCGTGTTTGTGCTTCAGCTTTTTGGAGATCAATGAATCGAGTATAAGCATGTTCGAATACAGTAGAAAATTTGGGCAGTATAGTCATTTGTTCTTCACGCAAGGGTTCCAGGCTGGTCAGCATCAGGCAACCATGTTGGTTAAAGGAAGCTTTTATATACAAATGACGGACGGCCCCCATCACTTCTTTGAGGTGTTCGGGTAAAGACGAAAAATCTGTCTCGGTATAGATAAATTCGTCCCATTCCTTTTTCTCATCACCCCCCAATTGATAAGACCAATTATTTATTCTGGAGTGCCATGCCTGGAGCAAAGCTTGATTAAATGGAAAGTCATTTTTCTTTATAGTAAATCTACCTGGATATTCCGGATCTTCATGATTGGTCAGCCACCACTTGGAATCCAATGTGCTTTCATCAAAAATAATGATAGCTCCGGAGTCCAAATCAATATCGAGTAATTTGCACTCAGTAAAAATTTTAGCCATGACTCCATGTATATCGGCAGCTTGCTGCATCGCTGCTGATTTTGATCGTACTCTTTCCAATGCCGCTTCTATTTGATTTTCGCGAGCCTGCGCTTCAGCTTTTTGTAAATCGAGAAATCTCACATAGGCTTGCTCAAATACTTTTGCAGTGCGTTTTAATATTTTGATTTGTTCTTCATTAAAAGACTGCCCATTCCAGCTATCAGCCCAAAGCGTTGAATTGTTTTCTACGAATAAGCAGGCGATCCATTGCTTTGCCTGCATATTTCTTTCCCTCGCCTGTGGCTGTACGTTTTCAAGAGTATTGTTTTTGAATATATAATTAAAAAATCTTCTTATTTGATCGTTTGTATACTTATTATTATAAAAACTTTCTCCGGACATTCTGGCCTGCCATCCATCTTTGTAGGCTGTATTCTCTGACATTAAAACTTCATCATACGGAAGATTGACCAGTGTGTGATCCTGAGTATCGGTGGCCATCCAAAAAAATGAATCTTTTGTTTTGTAATCAAACAACCAAAAAGCAATGGTGGTCAGAACGGCATCGAGTTCTTTTAGTTTTTCATGCACCAGGCTGATGACTTCAATAAGCTCCTTAGATTTTTGCATGATCAGTGTCCTGTTTCTTATTTTTTCCAATGCAGCTTCTATCTGATTTTCTCGGGCTTGTGCTTCTGCTTTTTGTAGATCCAGAAAACGAGTATAGGTTTGTTCAAATACTTTAGCGAATCGTCTTTGAATTTCCAGCGATTCATTTGAATATGGTTGGAGTCCCTGTAGCGTCAGTACACCATGTGAAAAATAGGCATCGTGGGTCACCCATTGATGGATCGTATCATCTTGAAAAGGTAAAAATGCTTCGGATAGGTGGGGATATAATGTGGGCGTGTCTTTAAATTGTTTTAGTGCTTCTCCGGTAAATACATTGGTGATGAAGATTTCTGATCTTTTGTGTATGGGGGTGGATTTCCATAGCTCAAATTCTTTTCTTATAGGGTCCAGATGAGTCATAGGGAAATCAAAAGTCGATATCTGGCCGTCAGACTGATAGATATGTGCAAACATTTTGGCCATACCTGTCTGTTCATCAATCAAACCGATTTCTAAATCTGTCGATTCATCATTTATTTTGAGATGATCCAACTCCTGGTAAAGAAGTTTTATGACTTCCGCTTGCTCATCACTGTGTCGCATAGCCATCGTTCGTGCCCTCACTTTTTCCAGGGCTAGTTGTATTTGAGTCTCCCGTGCTTGTGCCTCTGCTTTATTAAGATCAAGAAATCTTGTATAGGCCTGCTCAAAAACCTTGGCAAAACGCTTCACGATTAAATAATCTTCCTGTATGATCTGGGTCTGATGCCAGCTATCGATTCCCAGCACACAGTGCGTTTCTCCAGCAAATGAAAAGATCCAGCTCTCTGCTTTAAAAAACAATTCCTGCACCGGCAAAGGAATGGTTTCTTTGTTGTATTGTATTACGTATTGATAATATTCATTTTTTACTTCGCCGGTATATACTTGATTGAAATGATCTATACCATTTTCTACTCCATCCCATAAATCCCGTACGACCTGGTTATTTTCATACATAGGATCATAGGGTAGTAGTACTTTCATAGGATTGGATATGGTCCTGGAGGCTACCCATAAGTCTATATTTCTATTTTCTTTATCAAATACATAGATCAGCGAACCATCAAAGCTGAGTCCGATCTCTGCTAGTTTTTCAAACAGTGTTTTAACCACGAGTTCCAGTTCATTGGACTGATGCATGGCCAGAGAGGTGGATCGTACTTTTTCCAAGGCAGTTTCGATCTGCGCTTCTCTTGTCTGTGCTTCCGCTTTTTTAAGATCCAGAAACCGGGTATAAGCCTGATCAAATACTTTACCGACTCTCCTAAGTATATCGTAGTCTCCGGGTGGGATTAATTTATCCTGGGACCAATTATTTACTCCTAATAATGAATGTGGTTGAGCAATAAACGTAGCTGCATAGCATGGTTCATTAAAAATTCTGTGTTTCACTTCATCCGGTATATGTGGATTGTGTTTAAATACATATTGGAAGTATCTGTTTTTTTGTTCGAGAGGATATACTTTATTTACAATGTCTACGCCGGATTCTTTAGACTCCCAGACATCCAGGATGATCGGATTGTTTTCAAAATCTTCTTCGTTATAAGGTAATGATACCTCGACCGTATGATCTGGCATAGCTCCTTCTGTCACCCAGATGATGGCATCTTTAGAGTTCTCTTTGAACAGATGTATGGCTGCGGCTCCGTCAAAGCTTACCTTTAATTCTTTGAGTTTATCGAGCAATACATGCAATACAGACTTGATCTCCTGAGATTCTTTCATTGCCAGTGAGGCTGACCTGATTTTTTCGAGAGCAGCCTCAATCGCCAATTCACGATTTTTATTTTGCAGATCATGCGTTCGTTCATTTACTTCTTTTTCTAATTTTATATTTTGGGTCGTGAGTATTTGTTGCTTTTCTTGCTCTATGAATAAATTTTTTTCTGATAATGATTGTACTTCAGCCAGTTTTAATTTTAATAC
The DNA here is from genome assembly GCA_937867195.1 of uncultured Saprospiraceae bacterium. Classification (GTDB taxonomy): domain Bacteria; phylum Bacteroidota; class Bacteroidia; order Chitinophagales; family Saprospiraceae; genus JADJLQ01. Next base: position 11,888 of record CALMKY010000028.1, read on the forward strand.
TTTACTTGTATTGGCAAAGTCTTTGGATAATAATATAGAAAATATAATGGGAAGACATAGTAGGTATAAAATGTAAATGACCATTCTCGATGGGTACAAAGAAGTAAAAAAGGAAGTACTTGAGAAAGTACCCATCGATATAAATTTGATAAAAAACAGGATCGTTGCGAAAGCACCGGTCATGATCAGGATCGATTCTGTCCTCTTATTCTTTAAAGTTATAAAAGAAGCCCTGATGGTAAATACTTGAATCAGGACCTGATAGATTGGACCGATTCTCCAAGCCCAGGGAGGTGTAAGCAATATAAAGATTGAAGTAGGAAATAAAAGTAGAATTCCCAAATGATCCCACCGGTCCATTTTTTTTTGAAGATATAACAGTACTGCATAAAAAGTAGCAGCATTGTTTAAAATAAAAAATATCATAGCCAGGGTGCCAAACCAGTATTTATAACTAACATCCCGGGTATAAAACCAGAAATACAATTGAAGGAGAGTTCCGATAAAATAAATTCCCCTGGATAGCCCGAACCAAAGGTTTGCTTTTGTTTCCGGATTAAAAAAATAGAATGCAAAATGAATGATCATAATCATAATGCACAAAGCAATGAGCAATCCTTCAAATACATGATAATTGCTGACTTGCCGTGCATAAAACCGGGTAGCAACGTTGGATTCATACAATCCGATATTGAAAATGGGATTTTCTGTTTCAAAAACAGTTGTAAACAATTTTGTAGAGGGTAATGCAAATCGGATCTCCAGTGTATTCACGGTATCAAAACGCATCGGAAAATGAATCGGAGTCCAATATGGGTCTTCTCCAATTACTTTTTTAGGATCATGATCTATATGTCCAAATTGCGCCAGTAGCTTACCGTTTAGATAATAGATAGAAGCAATGGATTGCTGAATTTGAATAGAGTAACCTTTGTCATTTAATGTACCGGATGGAATAAAAAACAATCGCATCGTGCCGATACCTTGTTTGATTTCGGACGGCAATGGCGCGAGCATTTGAGTATTGGGATCTATGTCTTTCCATACAGAATCTAAAGCATGATCCATTTTATATTGCCAATGCTGATTGAGAAGTAACCCATTAAGGGTCACTGAATCAATGCGAAGAATGGGTGCTTGACCTTTTACTCCTTCGAGGAAAAATAGGGATAGAAGGAAGATCCTATAGAGATATTTCATATTACAGGAATTGAAATTATAAAAGATGTATCACCCGGTTTACTTTCACATCGGATCTCTCCGCTATGTGCCTTGATAATATCATAAGCTAGTGATAACCCTAATCCCGTCCCTTCCCCGGTCGGTTTAGTAGTAAAAAAGGGTTGGAAGATCTTGTCTTTTATTTGATCGGGGATACCGGAACCATTGTCGTGGATGATTATTTCGATTTTATTTCCAAGGTTTTTAGTTGATATTTGAATAGAAGGAGAATAAGGGAGAATGGAGAATGAAGAAGGTAAATCCATGTTTTCCTTTATTCTTTCTTCCTTCTCCTTTTCCTTTTTACTTTTTTCACTTGTAGCTTGAAAAGCATTGTTCACGAGATTTAATATCACCCGACCTATATCTTGAGATACTACATTGACCAAAGGTAAACTTGAATCGAGATCTAGTTTATAATCGCACTCAAATGATTTATCCTTGGCTCGTAACCCCTGCCCGACTTTGTCATTCAGGCGGGCATGATACGACAATCGAACAAATTCATCACACAGTTTATTGACATCGGTCAATTCTTTTTTACCGGAAGATGCACGACTGTGTTCTAGCATGGACTTGACGATGCTGCTGGCGCGTTGTCCGTGAAGGTTTATTTTTTCGGAGTTGATTTTTATATCGTTAAGTGTTTCTTGTAATCCTTGAGCATTGAGCATTGGATATTGAATATTGAGTGTTTTTATATCTTCATTTGCCTCATTAATTAAATCTTTATTTATGTCACTAAAATTGTTTACGAAATTCAATGGGTTTTGTATTTCATGTGCGATGCCTGCAGTGAGTTCTCCGAGAGAAGCCATTTTTTCAGATTGAATCAGTAGGGACTGGGTAGATTGAAGGGTACTCAGAGTTTTGGCCAAATCAGCATTGATTAATTGTTTTGATCGGATATTCTTATACAGAAATCCGGAAAATATAAAAGACAATATCAGGATGCTGCCCAATGCCACATAAAAATATTTATTTTTTTGGGCTATTAATTTTTTTTCCTGGTCATACTTAATTCTTTGTGATTGCAGGGATAAATTTTCTAATTGCTTTAATTTTTCCTGGCTATATAAGGAGTCTTGAGTGGATATCAAAAGATTGGAATATTCTAAAGCTTTTGCAGGATTGGTTTTTTCAAAATGCTGGGCTAATAATTTGGATGCCTGGAGAATGCCGGTCAATATCTTACCACGCTGAGCACTTTTTAATTGAAGGTCGGCATATTTGCGTACAGAATCTGGTTTATGAAGTTGATGATAAATCGAGGCTATGTAAAAATAGTCGCCACCGGATCCAAAATATTGATTGGCCAAGTGAAATAAATGGATCGCCGAGTCTAAATGATTATCTTTATACTCGATGACTCCCAGGCCAAAGAATGTGTTTCCTGTCAAATCTGAATTTACTGATTTGAATTTTTGGCATATTGCATAACTGAGTTTACCATAATATTTTGCGGAATCAAGGTCACCAAATTCGGCATACCCTCTTAACAATTGCATATAAGTAGGCCATTTTTGAACATCACTTAAAGTAGAAAAGATCGGCTCATGTATAGATTTAAGATTCCATTGTATTCCTTCCTTGCCATTACCTCTGGTATATTCATTTAAATACATTAAATTGTTCATGTAAATTTTAAGTTTTGGGTTTATATTTTGATAACTTAAAACTTCATTTATTTGATTAATCGATTTAGGCCAATCTGACTGAATAGCGTAAATAAAAGCAGACTTGCCCAGGTTATTGGTTATTCCGGAGATATAATTTAGCGATTTTGATATTTGGTAGCCCTGGCTGGCATATTCTATGGCAATTTCAGGATTGACATTTGTGTACAGGCCACTAAGTAAACTGTATGCATTGGCTTTATTGGTATCGTCCGGATAATTTGATATGACTAGTAGTAAACTGTCTACTAAAGCTTGGTCAAAAAGTTCGGGTTGACTTTTAATTACCTTAGCAGTCAAGATAAAAAGAAATAAAATTAAAAAAGGTTTGCTCATAGTATTGGCAGAGTGAATGTAAACATTGTAAGGCCCTGATGTGATTCGCAAATTAATTCTCCTCCCTGTGCCTTAGCAATATCATATGATAAACTCAAACCCAACCCAGTTCCTTCTCCAGTCGGCTTGGTCGTAAAAAACGGTTGAAAGATCTTGTCTTTGATATGATCAGGAATGCCTACACCATTGTCACTGACCGTAATTTGAATTTTGTTTCCAAGGTCTTTTGTCTCAATGGTTACACATGGCTTGTAATGGTTTGTGCTTCCTAAGTTCTGATTTTCAGGTTCTTTATTTACGGATTGCTGAAAGCAAGCATAAAATGCATTGTTCATAAGATTGAGTAGTACCCTAGATATATCTTGAGAGACCACATTTGCTTTTGGTATGTTGATATCCAGATTTAATATATAATCAGAATGAAACTCTTTGTACTTAGCTCTCAGGCCTTGATAAGCAATGCGGGAATATTCATCACACAGGGCATTGATATCCGTTAGCGTTTTTTCTCCTGAAGAAGTCCGACTGTGCTCCAGCATGTTTTTGACGATACTACTTGCTCTTTTGCCATGCAAATTTATTTTTTCGGAATTTATTTTTATATCGTCTAATACGTCTTTTAACTCTTGAATAGGTTGGGTTGGTATTGAAGCTGTAAGTCTGTCGATTTCATGCTTTGCATCTTGAATTAAATCATTATTGATCTCGGAAAAATTGTTTACAAAGTTTAATGGATTTTGTATTTCATGTGCTATACCGGCTGTCAATTCTCCCAGGCTGGCCATTTTTTCCGATTGGATAAGCTGAGCCTGCGTGGATTTTAAATTTTGTATAGAATGGTTTAGTTCAGCAGTTCTATTCGCAACCTGTACTTCCAGCTCCGTTTTCTGCTTTTCGATGAGTTGATTTCGTTCTATTTCCTTTTCTTTGGCCAGACGCTCGTTTTCCAGATCTTTTTGCCGGTTGTCTAATTGTATGGATTTATATTTTCTAAATAAAATCCAGGAGAAGAAGAGGATAAACCACAGAATGAAAAAAATTGATAAAATATTGCCAAACCAACCGGTTATTTTAAATGGATCAGAATGAATAAAAAAGCCCCATATCCCATCCGGACTAAATCCTCCTAAAAAGCCCCAATAAAAAATTATGGGAAAAGCTCCAAAGGCTACCCAGGCTATTTTCTTATCTAATTTAATGATGACGAGCAGCAAGGTAAAAAACAGAATGTGGAAATGTAATGACTCGATTTTGGTGAAGATTTTATAGAGCTTCATTTGATATTGAAATAAACCCGACGCATCAAAATAGATCCGAATAAGAGTAATAAATATAAAAGCAAACAAACTTATTAAAACGAGGTTTCGCCATTTTGGAAAATAAACCTTGATCCGAAAGGCATTCAAGAAAAATAATGTCAAACAAACCATCAGGCAGGAATAACTGAATTTGTTCAATATCAGCATTGGGATTCCCCCGGGCATTCCCAGCAGGGTGAGCCTGTACACCAAATCATTTAAATTATTGAATATAGAAAAAAAAGTATACCCGGCAAAATACAGGTAGATCCGTTCTCTGGTCGTAATATAACAGAATACATTAAAAAAGACTGCAAAGAAAAAAAAGCCAACAAGAAAACCTGAGAGAATTACTTTTATGTCTATTGGATTTTCATTATTATCCAAATACTGGTCGTAATAAGATTTTAATTTACTGTAACTCATTGAAATCGGTGGATCCAGTGTAAGGTCGTAGTATTTTTTATTTATTAGTTTGCCTTTAATATAAACCGATAAGGTATCGCTATCTTTTAGTTCTATAGGGACGCAATTGGCCAATTTGAATCCACCTTTTTTACTCCATGGTTGCGTCATTCCAGATGGAAAGGAATCCAAAGAGTTGGCTTTCTTTATCAAATAGGTCGTCCCGATTTCATAATTATTTTCTATGCATAGATTCATGGAATGACCGCTTTGATTGATCATGGTGTACCGGGTCCAATAACAAGTTGCATAGTTTGAGGAGGAGGCAGGAATACATTCTTTATGACAATATTGATTTTCATATTTTCCAGATAGTAGGTCATGGATTGAATATTGTTCCAGTTCATCTGCTAATATCTCCCAATGAGCACTGTCTATATTTAAACTAACCAAGGTATCCGTCGTTAGGATGAAAGGTGTTAATTTGGTTTGACCGTAGGATATCAGAGAGGTAAAACAACAAATGATCAACAGCGTCATTCGTCTTTTGATCTTTTTGGTACACTTTTGTTTTCGGATAGATTTTAACATATCTGATAAAAAAGAATTGAAATTTATATTCTGGAAAGCACCTGGATTTAATTTTTAGAGGTTGGAGTCAAGCGACGCAGACCGTAAAACTTAACCAAAATAGTTAAAAATTGGATGGTGATGGATGGCAAGCATTATAAAGTCGTCCTAAATTCATTTATTTAAACATATTGGACCCGACTGATTAGTAACTGTTCTGGCCCGCATGTTAAGTGGTTATCTTCAATTAGTAATTGGTCCCCAAATCCAAAGATTACCTAGATTCCATCGTGGTTCTTGATACCTTGCATGGACTCGCATACGCATATGTATTGGTTTCAGTATGAATAAATTCATCTACTTTCCCTGAAAATGGATCATATTCCCTGCCTGATTGTTTCGTTTGCAAACGGATGGGAAGGTGATCTTTTGACTCCAAAACGGTTGTGTAGGATAGAATGATGGGATTTTGATCCCTATCCTCCATAAGATTAAATCGTTTTTGGACAATGCAGAGATTTAGATTGATTGGCAAGAGGTCTGCAGTAAAGAAGATACCGTCATGAACGATTTTAGTTTGTTCGGGATCTAATAATTCTGTGTCATAATCCATTGTTTCAGTTGCGATCATTCTCCATCGCGTCCGCAAAGCATTCTGCTTGCCTACGTTGTGATTAATTTTCATTTCGGTAACCAGATCCCTGGGAAATAGTTTTGCTCCCGGCCAAGAATGAGCTCCGGCAGTATTACGGATATAATAATTAATCTTCACAATATTATGGTCTGACCAAATCAAATCTTTTCTGAAATCTTGGTTGTATAAGCAGGTTACCTGGCCCTCGGTATTCATTACTGCAAAGAAATCGATACCGTCATGATAAGTGAATGTGTTTTCGTCATTCGAAAAGTGAATGTTGAATATTGGATTTCCAAATTCGTCTGAAACTGTAAAACATTCATTTGTGGAATGATAATAAACCGACTTAGTAGATTCTGAATTCGTTTTTGTATCAACGTTCTTTGTCCATTCAGCAACTAATCGAGGTGTATTATTAGCACATGCATATTTATAATTTGTTATTTCCATGGTATGGACATCAGAAGATGCGGATGTAAAGGTTTGGAAGCTCTTTTTTGTAATTATGCTCAATCCCGCTTCCTGAAGATCCTTGGTGCGTGATTCAAGGTATGATGTGTCATTGGATTTGATACATGATCCCAGTATGAAGATAAGACCG
>CALMKY010000029.1 GCA_937867195.1 uncultured Saprospiraceae bacterium
AAACTTTCTTATGTTGACTGATTTCCAGTTGTGTCTGGGGTGGGATTTTATTGAAACATCCTCCACATGCATCACGCTGAACGGTAACAACCGCTAATGAATTTCGGTAATTTTTCTTTATTCTCTCATAGGAATACAATAGTCTCCCGTCAATATCCTTTTTAGCTTTATCTGATTTTTTAGTCAACTTGGCTACATCCTCTTCAGTTTTAGCGATGACTTCATCCAATTCCACTTTTTTTACTTCGAGTTCTTTTTTCTTGCCCTTGATTTTCTCTTTTGTTTGTTTTAGTTGTTCGTCCTTTACCAAAGATTGGGCTTCAGTATCTTTGATTTTTTTATTAAAAAGTTCGATTTCAAGTTTTTGGAGCTCGATCTCTTTCATCAGGGCATCATATTCCCGATTATTTTTAACAGTATCCAGTTGCTTTTCATATTTATTTATCAAAGCTTTTGAGTCTTTGATACCGGCCTGAAACTTACCGATTTCTTTTTCAACATTTTTAATGCTCTCATCCAATTTCTTAGCTCTTGTATCCAGCCCTTCTAATTCATCTTCAAGGTCGGATACTTCTACAGGAAGCTCTCCTTTAAGGATTTCAAATTCGTTGATTTGAGAGTCGATTTGCTGAAGTTCGTAAAGTTTTTTTAATTGGAGTGCTACAGGAACATCTGCTTTTAACATTGGATATCAATTATTTGTGTAAAAAAATGCTGTATTTTTTCAAAAAGTGCTGCAAATGTACGCATTTTTTCATTCTACAGGAAGTACTTCACCGGATTGGTGTTCACAGTTGTGATAAATGTAGGAAATTCTTTATCAAAAGTCTTGAGGTAATCGGCCATTAAATCCATGGTGAAGAATTCGCTTTCATAATGCCCAATATCCAGGATCATCAATGAATCTTCCGCTGAGAAAAACTCGTGATATTTGATATCCGCAGTGATATAAGCATCGGCCATTGAATTTTGAGCAGCATAGATCAGAAAGGCGCCGGATCCACCGCAGACAGCTACTTTTTTAATTTCTCTATTAATGTAGCTGGTATGACGGATGACCTGAAGTTTCATTTTATTTTTGACATAATCGAGAAATTCCTGGGGCTCCATGGCGAAAGGAAGAATTCCTGTACAACCTGATCCGGCAGGTTGATCGTTATAGACTTTATTAGGTTCGAGGATGTCAACTTGATTGAGTTCTAATACGGATGCTATTTTCTTTGAAACACCATTCGGCAGATTATCCAGGTTGGTATGACTTGCATAGATCGCTATATCATGTTGGATGGCTTTGATAACCGTTCTCTCCACATGATTTCCCCCTACTAATTTTTTTAACCCTTTGAATATAATCGGATGATGGGCGATTACAAGATTGCATTTTTTGTCAATTGCTTCCTGAATAACTTCTTCGGTGCTATCCAGGCAGACCAATACTCCCGTGATGGCCTGGTCTGCATTTCCTGTTATCAATCCTACATTGTCGTACCCTTCTGCAAGATAAGAAGGGGCCCAGGCATCGAGTACTGAAATGATTTCACCTATTTTCATAATCGCGTATTATTTTTTGCTCGATGAGTGAAGTAGAATGACCTGAAATAAAAGAAATTAATCGTACCTCACCTCCGTGTGCAAGTACATGATCCGCTCCAACGATTTGATCTATTTGCCAATCTCCACCTTTGGCCAAAACATCCGGCGTCAATGACTGGATTAAACGCAATGGAGTACTTTCATCAAAGATAATCACCGCGTCGACACAACCCAGCGCTGCTACGACATGAGAGCGGCTTTCCTGGTGTTGGATCGGACGATGTTTTCCTTTTAATATACTGACTGATTCATCACTGTTAATGGCTACGATCAATCTATCACCCAATTGGGCCGCTTGTTGTAAATAGTCTACATGACCCTGGTGCAAAATGTCAAAACAACCATTGGTAAAAACAATTTTGTTTCCTTGTATCTTCCAGTCATTTACCAGCAACGTTAATGCCGGTAA
>CALMKY010000030.1 GCA_937867195.1 uncultured Saprospiraceae bacterium
TTCCTAAACTAACCGGCGAGATTGGTTCTCGCATGATGTTTAATGGAAAAGAAGTAGTCTGCTGGAGTATTAATAATTATCTCGGCCTGGCCAATCATCCCGAAGTGCGAAAGATCGACGCCGAAGCTGCTGCTGAATGGGGTATGGCTTATCCAATGGGTGCCAGGCTCATGACCGGTGAGACCGATCTGCATTTACAGTTAGAAGCAGAGCTTGCCGCTTTTGTACATAAACCTGCAGGCGCTTTACTTAACTATGGATATCAGGGTATGAGCTCCTGTATAGATTCTTTGGTAAGTCGACGGGATGTGATCGTCTACGATGCAGAGTCGCATGCTTGTATTATGGATGGAGTGCGTCTGCACATGGGAAAGCGCATTGCTTTTGAACATAATAATATGGAGAGTTTTGAGAAACAACTGATCCGTGCTACTAAAATTGCAAACGAAGGTGGTGGTTCAGTTTTAGTTATCTCTGAAGGCGTATTCGGCATGCGGGGTGATCAAGGTAAGCTCAAAGAAATCGCTTCATTTAAAGAAAAATATAAATTCAGATTCCTGGTAGATGATGCACATGGAATCGGAGTTCTCGGACCCAATGGTGAAGGTGCCGGTGTAGAACAAGGGGTGCAGGATGCAATCGATATTTACTTCGGGACATTTGCCAAATCATTTGCATCGATTGGTGCATTCCTGGCAGGCCCTCCGGACATTATCAAGTTTCTTAAGTATAATATGAGATCTCAGATCTTCGCTAAGTCATTGCCTATGCCATTGGTCATCGGTGCTCTGAAAAGACTTGAACTTATGCGCAGCCAGCCGCAACTCAAAGCAAATTTGTGGAAAGTGGTTAATTCCCTTCAATCAGGTCTTAAAGAAGCAGGGTTTGATATCGGTATTACCAATAGCCCGGTGACTCCCGTATTCCTCAAAGGACATCCTTACGAAGCATCGCAGTTGGTACATGATCTTCGCGAAAATCATCACATCTTCTGCAGCATGGTGATGTATCCGATGATACCTAAAGGTGAATTGATCTTGCGCGTAATTCCTACTGCTGTGCATACGCAAGAAGACATCGACCTGACCCTGCAGGCATTCAAAGCAGTAAGCGGTAAACTTAACAGAGGTGAGTATGGTCAGGATGTATACAATCCGGTGATGGAACAAGAAAGTGCGGAAGTATAATCAAGCTATAAACTACAGATCGTAATCACAATAAGTTTTACTTCATCTCTACTTTTGGTTGCTCTTTTCTTGGTAATAGATCCCCACGTTGTGCAGTATGCATCACAAAGGATGCAATGATGGTAGCCGCTTGCTTAAGATCGTATCCTAATAAATGATCGTAATTATCCATATTACTGTGATGGGTCTTGGCCATATAGGATATTTCGTCCTGGATAAATTGGAATCCCGGTACACCGACCGCATCGAAAGAAAGATGATCCGTACCGCCCGTATTTTGTAATGTAAGAGTAGTAGCACCCAGATCTTTAAATGCATCAAGCCAAGAACGGAACGTATTGGTGACTTGATCATTACCCTGTAAGTAAACTCCTCTGATCTTTCCGGTTCCATTATCTAGATTATAGTACGCTGAAATTTTTCCTTGTTCGGGTTTTATTTCCACGACCGTATTCGAGCTATCTCTACGCACTAAATGTTGGTTGGCATAAGCACGAGATCCCAGCAAACCTTGTTCTTCACCGGTCCATAATGCAATGCGCAATGTGCGTTTAGGTGGTATACCGGATTCTTTTATCGTTTCCATTAATATACGAGCTACTTCGATCATCACGGCACTACCTGCCCCATTATCGGTGGCACCGGTAGCAGTATGCCAGGAATCAAAGTGTGCGCCAAACATCACGATCTCATCTTTCTTTTCGCTGCCCGGTATTTCAGCAATGATATTATATTCCATTCCATCGGGATTGGTGTACTCTGTTTTCAGATCCAATGATACGTTTACGGGAATATTTGCTTTAACCAATCTGAAAATTCTGTTATAATGTTCAATGGAAATGGTCACCTGAGGTAAGACCTGCGCATCTTTATCCTGTACTCGTGCACCTTGCCTGGCCCGAGCTCCACTTACGAATACAGTGCCTTCGTCCCCTTTAAAGCTGCGATCGAGTACTGCAAGAGGTTGTTCATCATAGATCAGGTTCCAAAGCTTTGCAGTCATACCACCGAAACCAAAATTGCGCGGAAAATTACGACCACTCCCACTTGGTGCCGGCTTGGGGCTATTCGCCATTTCCAGTAATTGTTCAGCCGTAAATCGGGTGGCACTTGGATCAAACCATTCTTTTACATCGCGTATCGTATCGAGCAATACAATTTTTCCTTTTAGCTTTCCTTTGTATTTTGCAAGATCAGCATCATTCGCGGCATCCAGGTAAATCACTTCGCCATTGATCTGACCGTTGGTAGAAGGTGACCAGGCTTTGGGATATCCTATGATCGGAAAATAATTAGGTCCTTCACAATGGATTTCAAAATGCCTGAGTTCCCATCCTCTTCCAAAAGGACCCCATGCTTCAGTATGTACATTTTGTAAACCCATTTTTTTCAATTCATCTACAGCCCATGCTACTGCTTTATCTGTCATATCAGAACCTGTGAGACGCGGCCCATACACATCCGTGAGTTTCTGTGCATGTTGCATGACTTTGCTCTGATCCATGCCATATTTTCGAATAAGTTTATTCAGGTTTTCATCGACTTTATCTTGCGAAAAAATAAAAGAAATTGAGACAAACAAGAAGCAGAGAGAGATGAGACTTTTCATAATGATAAAATGATTTATTGGAAAAAGTAAGTTATATCTATTTTTGAGAATTATTATTATTTTTTGATTTTGTATGATGAATTCGACGACTGCTCCACTTTATTCTATCCCGGCCAGACTACGCAAAATGGAAAACCTGCACATTGTGTTTTGGCTTTGCAAAGACATGAGCTGGTGTCTAAGTTTCAGAACTTTGGGCATTTTATTTATCATTCCGACGATAGCGGTCGCGATTCGCATTACCCATCTTAACCGGCATATTAAATCGGAGCTTATGCATAATATGGCGGTAATATTCTGGATAGCCGCTAATAGTACCTGGATGATTTGTGAATTTTTCGGTTGGGATGAAAAACCCATCGTGGGGTCTATTGAAGGAAGGTATCTTGCGATGATCCCTTTTACCATTGGAGCTTTGTTCCTGATATTCTATTATCTATTCATAAAGCCGAGGGAAATGAAAACGGATCATGAAGTAACCATGTAAAATTACAATTGAGAGCTAATTGATCTAAGAAGGTTGTGCAATTTAATCATACGATGCTCGTTATTTCTTCAACTCACTTTAAACTTTAAGGAATTACTTTAATTAACCCTGTACTTTTGCTCATTACCAGTGGAAAACAAAAAAATTATTCAGATAGCAATTGTAGTAGCCGGATCCGTATTGCTTTTACAGTCATTGTATATTCAGTTTATCAATCAATCCATCCGAAAACAGGCTAAGACAGCAGCTCTGGAAAAGTCCATCGTATATCCTGCCCGAGGTGCCATCTATGATCGCAATAATAAGCTATTAGTCTATAACAATCCGGTGTATGATATTGAAGCTATCTATCGCAAAGTAGATCCCAAAATGGATACGACAAGGTTTTGTGACTTGCTGGGCATCGATAAACAGTTTTTTACTGAACAATTGAATCAGGATTGGGCCAGTAAAAAAGTGTCTAAAAGCAAACCTTTCCCTTTTATCAAACGTGTGCCGGTGACTCAGTTTGCAAAATTTCAGGAAAGTATGTACGAGTTCCCCGGCTTTTCTGCAACATTACGATATATCAGAGGTTACCCACGGCCCATAGCGGCCCATGCCATGGGATACATCAGCGAAGTGGATCAGGAAGAAATCGAAAAATCATCCGGTATTTATGAACGCGGCGATTATAAAGGTACCAGTGGCATCGAACGAGCTTATGAATCACAACTGAAAGGGGTCAAAGGTTATAAATACTTATTAAAAGATAATCTGGGTGTAACCGTTGGATCGTATTTAAATGGCAGCCAGGATAGTAGTGCCAAGAGCGGAGATGAGCTGATGATTTCGATCGATGGAGATTTACAGGAATATGGTGAAAAACTGATGCAAAATAAAAGAGGGTCAGTAGTCGCCATTGAACCATCTACGGGAGAAATACTTGCATTGATCAGTGCACCATCCTTTGATCCCAATTTATTGACAGTGGATCGGGATCGGGGTCGTTATTTTGCTGCTTTACTAAGTGATACGCTCAAGCCTTTGTTTGACCGAACAGTGCAGGCGCAATATCCTCCCGGATCTATTTTCAAAACGGTGGTATCGCTCGCTGGTCTGCAGATGGGCGTTATTGATCCTAATACCGGCGTCCATTGCAGTGGAAGCTATCTACTGGGTCGGGTATATAAATGTACGCACGTACACGGTAATATTCCCAACCTGGAAGAAGCAATTGCCCATTCATGCAATATCTACTACTATCAAAAGATACAAGATATTATGAATAAATACGGCTCGGATCATCCGGGCAAAGGTCTCGATGAATTTGCAGGATACATGCGCCAGTTTGGTCTGGGACATCCATTGGGCCTGGATTATTTCAATGAATTATCCGGTACGATCCCTACCGATAAATATTATACTCGATTGTATAAAACCAAAGATTGGAAAGCTGCCTATGAAATTTCGATCGGGATAGGCCAGGGGGTCATACAGCTTACCCCGGTACAAATGGCCAATATCTGTGCGGCCATCGGCAATAAAGGATATTGGATCACACCCCATTTTTACAGAGGCATTAAAAAAAATGATACCTTGTATAAGCAAACTAAATATGTAGAACATCATACGATCGACATCGATAAAAAATATTTTGATATCGTAGTCGATGGCATGGAAAAATGTGTGACGAGTGGTACAGCCCGCGTAGCTGAAATCAAAGATATTTCTGTTTGCGGGAAGACCGGTACCGCACAAAACCCACACGGCAAAGATCATTCAGTTTTTTGTGCGTTTGCTCCAAAAGATCATCCTAAGATTGCTATTGCCGTCATTGTAGAAAACTCAGGGTTTGGTGCCACGTATGCCGCTCCCGTGGCTTCCCTAATGATCGAGAAATATATTAAAGGTGCGGTAGATTCTTCAAGATTGTATATTGAAGACAGAGTGCTCAAGCAGGATATGATCCATGTCAATAAAAAGAGCCCTGACCTGGTTGCCAACCACTGATGTAAGCATAAGTATCCTTGTTTCTCTTTCCATCTATTGCTCTTTGGTATGTATTTTAGTAATTTTATCTGGAAATTATTTCAATCATGCCCAGTACCATTTTGGCTCCGATTAAAAAATCAAGAAATCTTCGAGGCCTCATCGATGAACTGGAAATCTATTGGAAAGATGAACAAAAAAGAAGAAATGAATTTTATAATTGGGTGACTCCTTCCATTAAAGCAGAATTTATTGAGGGTGAAATCATAATGCATTCTCCTTTCACTCTAAAACATTTTATGATTACTAAGAGGTTGATTCCTATTTTAGAAAATTATATTGAATCCAATAAGATTGGCTTTTTAGGATTTGAAAAACTCATGTGCCGATTTACGCGCAATGATTACGAACCAGATATTTGTTTTTTTGACCAGATAAAAAGTAAAGATTTTACACCCGATCAAACCCTATTCCCTATTCCTGATTTTATTATTGAAATATTATCAATTAGTACCGAATACAGAGACCGGGGTATTAAAAAGGATGATTATGAAGCGCATGGTGTAAAAGAATATTGGATCGTAAATATTGACCAAAATATTGTTGAACAATACATTTTAAAAAATGGTGAATATGGGACACCTTCTTTAATTGACGCAGGAGAGATAAAATGTCAAGTGCTGGAAGGTCTTATTATTCCTTTAAAGAATATTTTTGAATAAATACTTTACCTGCCATATTTATCTATAAAATCACTCGTCGCCTTATACACTTTCAACCAACTCCTGTGTAATAAAAAACCATGTACTTCGTCCGGTAAGACCAGTGTTTCTACGGTCACACGCTGCTTACGTAGTTTTTCCAGTAAAGTAACCGATTGATCAAATGGGACATTGCGATCGTCTTCACCATGAATCAGCAGCACAGGTTTTTTCCATTGAGAGATTCGATACATGGGTGAAGACTGTTTAGCCAATGCATGTTTCTCCGGGTATTGATCAGGATTATAATCAGGCATGAAAGTAGGCATTTCGGTAGTCCAGTCATGCACTCCATGTATATCGACACCGCATGCAAATAAATCAGGGGTACGGGTGAGGCCATGGGCTGTCATATATCCTCCATAAGAACCACCCCATAGAGAGACTTTACCATTTACATCAGGTCGATTTCGCAGATAATTACCGGCTGCGATCAGATCATTTACTTCAGAAGCTCCTGTCGCGCCATAATGATCAGCTTCCCTGTAATGGAGTCCATAGCCTATACCGCTTCGATAGTTAAGCGATAAAACTACATAACCCTTACTGGCCAGATATTGATTCATTGCATACGCATTACTATAATAGGGGCTATAATGAAAACCAAGCAGCATCTGTCTTCGAGAACCACCATGAATAAAGATAGCGGCAGGATGTTTTTCGCCCGGTTTATGGCTAGCCGGTAAAAACAAATCAGCGTACGTATCTTTTCCATCGGTTGCTTTAATGGTAATGAAAGAAGGCTTAACCAGATTGGCTGGAAAGTCAGGTGAAAATAATTCAGGTGAAATATAGTTAGATAATTCTCCTTTAGCTGAATGGAAAGAATTATGGAATAAAAAATATATTTCAAATAAAAAAAATAGACGTGATATTTTTGAGTGGCTGTTAGGTAAGAATGAAGATATACGAGTAGACGAATTAAAGAAAACTACAACTCCGACAAGGATGTCAAATATTATTAGCGCAGAAAC
>CALMKY010000031.1 GCA_937867195.1 uncultured Saprospiraceae bacterium
ACTACCATCTGCGTCTGTCGGATTAAACAGGATGGCCTGAAAGCCTGAAACAAGGGCATTGTCAAAATGATCAGACTCCAACGCTGTATTATTTTGCGAATCAAAGATTTTAGCCTCATATCCCAACTCATTTACTTTTGCAGAAGCACTCTGAGCCAAAAAAACAAACCATGGATTATTCAATGTCGAAATGATAATCGCCATTTTTTTATCTTTTGGTTTATGTTCTACACACGACGAAAAGATGATGGATATTATACAAGCATAGACTGAATATTTCTTCATGGATCATGGTTTGATTGTAATGATGGCTCTCTTATATCGGGTCAGGCTCGGGGTCCCAAGGTCATTGACTGCCAGAATCACATGCATCGTTTTAGTCTCCTTAATGCTGGGCGCTGTAAATGTAATAACCTGATTATTGGAAATAGAGAGATTTAACTGATTAATATTAGCTGATCCGACTTCTTTATAGACCATCCAATGGTAATGCAGGGAATCTCCATCCGGATCTATAGCTGTACCGCTCAACGTGATTTTTGATCCCGATTGGATGGTGAGAATGGAATCATGTAAAAAACGAACGATGGGCGGATGGTTGGCTTCATTGTAATGCTTTGCTATGCACCAATCCATTCTGGCGAAAAAATCATTTTGAAAAGCACTTCTCCATCTCCAGATCGTAGCATGATTACTTGTATGAAAAGAATGAGTCAGCTCACTGTACACTTCATCCTGGGTATCCGTCCAGATAGGTCTGGTTTCAGCCTGGTACATGTATTTCTTAAATGGGGGAATATATAATTCATAACGACCGCCCCATCCGCCAAAATCAGGATGCTCAGGATCGTTAAGTCCATTATTTATTAAACCCATAAAACTTGGGCTATCGCCTTCCATTAAGAATGCAATCCTGGGATATTTTTCACCCAAGGGTCCATGATAGTATCGCACATTTTTATCGAGACAATCATTTGACACAATTGAAGTATCGGCGCCTGTAAAACGGCCGTGAAATGCATCACCGGAAATTCCAGGCCAGGTGGCATAATGATATTGTCCACCCCCGTTTTCTTCAAAACCAGGACTGACTACATAAAATAAATCGGGAAACGTATGCCGAATCCATGGTCCGGTATCATCCTGATCTGAGATCGTATAGATTCTTAATTTTTTTATTAATGATTTTAATTCAATTTTAGATTTACTCTTTTGCAATTTATAAAGGGCTTGTGCAAGCACATTCGGACCGCCCCACGCCTGAATATACAGTGGCCTGGAGTCATTTTTAAGAATTGCTTTCACCAGCCAATCAGATCCTTCTGAGTCTTTTCCTTCCCCCAATCCATTCTTGCCAAAAACCGGTAAACCTTTTTTAATTACTGAGTGTATGTATTCTTCAGTAGGAAACCCTGATTCATGGATCAACAGGTTGTCACGTACTTTACCATAAGCTGTCGTGATATCGTGCAACCTCCACTCTGCAGTCTTATTCCTTTGCCAACAAGAGGTCGTTGCCACGATGCCTTCTATATCAAATTGATTGGAATAAGTAAGAAACCGGACAAAGGACATAGCATCATCGGGTTCGTTCTCAATATCGGTCAATACAAAAACCCTATGCTTTTGAGAGATGGCATTGAAACAAGCCATCATCCATAGTATGCACAAGACCAATTTGCTTAGAGTCATTTTTATGATTTGATTAATATCTTTAAAGCAAGATCTGTAATGCCTGATACGGAAATACCATAATGCGTAAATATTTCTGATTGAGAACCAGTCACTGTATATTCATCGCAAATGCCAATTATTTTAAATTTATTGTGAAAACCGTTTTGAATTAAATAGGAAGCGCATGCTTCACCCAGGCCACCGTGTATCATATGTTCTTCAATGGTGATGATGGGACATCCTTGTTTCATCAATTCATCCAATAAGGAGTAGTCAAGGGGTTTAATGGTGTGCATACTTATTACGTTGGATCGAATGCCATGATCGTGTTCCAATTTTTCTGCAGCTTCATATGCTATTTGAACCGTTTCACCAGTTGCAATCAAACATACATCCTGACCTGCTTTTATGAGTCTTCCTTTCCCGATTGTAAATTCATTTTGATTTATTTCATTCGGCAATAAAGCCATGTTCTTTTTTCCGAATCGAAGGTAAACCGGCGAATTCATTTGAACAGATTGCCTTACCGCTTGTTCTGTTTCATACGCATCCGCAGGTGCTACGATGGTCATATTATGGATGGCTCTCAAGACAGCGAAATCGTGTAAGCTGTGATGGGTCGTACCCAGGGCACCATAGCTAACACCTGCGCTGATGCCGACCAATTTTACAGGATTGTCTGAGTAAGCAACATCATTCTTTATTTGCTCCAATGCTCGTGCAGTCAAAAAACAGGCCGGAGAAACTGCAAAAACGATTTTACCCGCTGATGCCAAACCAGCCGCAACACCTACCAGATTTTGTTCGGCTATTCCTACCTCGACTATTTGATCAGGATATTGATTTCCAAATTTTACTAATTTACCGGAACCTCTTGAATCACTGGTAACCACGATCACATTACGATCTGCAGACGCCAACGATTCTACTGTCTCGGCAAAGACTTCCTGATTAGGCTTACCCGGATTTACATCGATTGTTGCCATTCAATTTTTTTATATACTATTCAATTCTTCGATCGCTAATTTGAATTGGGTTTCTGAAGGCACACCATGATGCCATTTAATTTCATTTTCCATATAACTGATTCCCTTTCCTTTCGTAGTATGTGCAATGATAAATGAAGGCTTATCTTTTTCGAATGGCAGAGCTTTCAATGTTTTACTTAATTCTTCCACATCGTTGCCATTTACTTCTCTTACTGCCCAGCCAAAACTTTTCAATTTGTCGGGTATGGGTTCCGGATGGTATACTTGAGCCACCGTCGAAGTGATTTGCAATTTATTGTAATCCAAAATAGCGCACAGGTTATCCAAATTATGATGAGAAGCAGTTAAAAATGCTTCCCAATTGGATCCCTCAGCCAATTCACCATCTCCTAATAATGTATAAACCCTGTAATTTTTATTATCCATTTTTCCAGCCAGGGCTATCCCTACACTCAATGGAAGACCATGACCCAAAGCTCCCGTATTTTGTTCTATGCCATGTACTTTTTTAGTAGGATGCCCAATATAATGTGATTGATACTTACACAATGTTTCAAGGTCTTTTTCAGGAAAAAATCCTTTATCGGCCAGTACGACATACAAGGCCTCAACAGAATGGCCCTTGCTCTGAATATATCTGTCCCGGTCGGGAGAATTGAAATGTTCCGGAGAAACATTCATGATATCATTGTATAATACATTTAATATATCGATGCATGATAAACTGCCTCCGGTATGGCCCGCTTTTGCCATATAAATATATTGTATGATTTTTCTTCGATACAATCTTGACTTTTCTATTAATTCCTTTTCTGACATAGATCAATCAAATAATAATTCAGGAATGGTGGTATACTTCCCAGCCCATATAATTTTCAAAGGCTTCTTTTAGGACAGGGGCCGTTTTGGAAGCATTCATCACAACATGGTGTTCAAAACCATTCCGACAAACATAGTGCATCAATTTTTGTAGTTCGGGGACTTTGGCAACAGCCCGGTTGCCAAAAGTAGTCAGTGGATCATTGGTCAGATCTCCTTCACCGATGTAGGCTTTGATCACACCTTTACAATCATCGGTACTTAAACGGCCATAGGTCAGTGGCATAGCCGGAGTGCGGCCATCCAATGCACCATAAGTATTTTCGACCCCTACGCTGGTACCGATGATCGGGGCATTGCTGATCGTGATATCGGGTAAAAAAGATTTAGCCCAGTTGCCACAATGAAATAAAACACATTTATTTTCATCCTTTGCATAATTATTATTCCAATCCACCAAAGCAGACGGAGAACCGGAAGCGAGTTGCATAGCATACATGGTCAGGGTACCTGTGACATCTACTTCGCAGGCACTGGGTAACATATTTTCACTCATCATGCTCATACTGGTACAGACATTGCATCCATAATTTTTTTGAAGAGAAGTCCAGCATTGAATCGCCGTAGCATCCAAAACATGTTCCTCCATGATCTCTTTCAAGACTACATCCAACCTGGCAATTTGCAACATAGCTTCAGTGGGTGTCTTTCCTACCGGTGCATACGCATGAATGGATTCTATATGTTGCCTGACTTTGGTATCATCGGCGCTCAATTTATTGGCCCTTCCAAGTATTTCTGATAAATCAAATGTTGTAACGGTGATCCCATTTCTTTGTAATATTTTCTCAGAATACCGCACGGTATTGAAAGCACCGGGTCTTGCACCGATCGCCCCGATCCTTACAGATTTCAATCCCTTGACAACCCTGCAGACTACCATGAAATCTGATAAATCATTTTGAAATTCCACGGAGGATGGTGAACAAACATGTGAATTTGTCAATGTATATTTTATTCCGTACTGATAAAGATTATTGCATACCGATATTTTGCCGCACCAGGAATCCCGTCGGTTGACTACATTCATTTTATTCAATTCATCAGGATATGCCTGCACCAATACCGGTACCTGCAAGCCAGAAAGTTTGATTGTATCGGCTACACCTTTCTCATCTCCAAAATTGGGCAATATCACCAGGACTCCTGATATTTCCTCCCGATGAGCTTTAAAAAGTTCAGCACATTTTACCGCATCCTGAAATGTCTCAACACCTCCTAATTTAGTAGAATTGCTATCCAACAGAATAGGTTTCAGATCCATTTTCTTCAAGACGTCGATGATTTCGATCCTTGCTTTTTCTACCAAGCTATCCGGGAAAAAATCGCGGTTTCCAATAATTACTCCTAATGTCATACTCAAAATGAAATTATTCTATTAATCAATTTTATAGTTTAAAGTAAGCGGTAGAGTCCATGAAGATCAAGCGATGATGACTTCGATTTCATTCTCTCTGAATACTTCTTTATGTTTTTCTTCAATTGCTGAATCGGTAATAATATAATCTATCAATCCCAAGGCTCCCAGACTGGCCAATGCACTTTTACCTATCTTGGTACTATCCGATACCAGATAGGTTACTTCAGCAGCATCGATCATGGCTTTTTTTACCACCAAATCACTGATAGACGGATAGGTCAGACCTGATTTTAAAGAAATACCTGCCGTAGCTAAAAACAGTTTTTGCACGTTTAATCCTTTGAAAAAATCGGCTGCTTTTTGTCCGGTAAGTGATAAGGTCGGAGGCTTAAATTCACCCCCGGTTAAAATGACTTCAATATCAAGGCCGGTACCCAGCATCAAGGCAATGTTCAAAGCATTGGTGATGACCGTAAGGTTTTTGATTCCCGATGCTTTTATTTTTTTGGCGATTTCTGTCGTCGTGCTTCCAGAATCTAAAATGATGGTATCCCCCGATTCAATGTATTCCAGGCATTTTTGAGCAATGGCAGCTTTTTTATCAAGATTTTCCTGGTGTACCAGCGAAAAACTTTTTACCTGATCTTCTACATTTTTCAAGGTAGCTCCCCCATGTTCTTTGATGATCAAACCATCTGACTCTAATTTTTCCAAATCCTGACGAATGGTTACTTCAGTGACTTTAAAAAGCTTGGCCAGATCGACTACTTTAGCGGATCCATCTTCTTTTAATAATTCAATAATTTTTTCTCGTCGTTGATTGGGAAGCATTCTTGAGTTATTTAAAACAACTTAGGTGCGAATTCGCTTAAATACACTCTCCAGTTGCGCCAGATATGGCCACCTTCGCTTTCACGATATTCGTATTTCAGGCCGATGGAGTCCAGCTTTTTTCGAAAGTCTTCGTTTGCTTTATATAAAAAATCTGTTTTGCCAATACCTATCCAGTATAATTTCAGACCATTTTCTTTTTGCGTTTTTAAAGTGGCATCGATATTACTATACACTTTTTTAGTGGCGTCTTCACGGGGCATGATTGCCGCAGAAAACAAGCCTACATAATCAAATGTTTTTGGGTAATACCTTGAAATATGCATTGAATGGAAACCACCCATCGACAACCCAGCGATGGCACGACTTTCTTTTTTTGGAATGGTTCTATAATTTTTATCTACAAAATGAACAATGTCCATAAAACTTCCTTCATAGGTACCATCCATCGTGCGGGGAACCATAAATTGAGGCTTATAAAAACCTGTATTCCCTTCACCCGGTGCTGCATCTTGTGATATATTACCATTGGGCATTACTACGATCATAGGTTTGGCCTTGCCTTGAGCAATTAGATTATCCATGATTTGAGCTGTACGACCCAGCGCGATCCATGCTTCTTCATCACCACCTGCACCGTGCAATAAATACAATACAGGCAGTTTTGATTGACCGTTTTCATATCCCGGTGGCGTATAAATGGTTATTCGCCTGTCGATTCCCAATCCAGGTGAGTCATACCAGCGTCTACTTACACTACCATGAGGAACATCCTTTACCAGATATAGATCAGCGTGCTGACCACTTACTATGAATACATTCGTTACCGATGCAACATCCCTGATTAAAAAAGGATTGTTTGGGTCGGTATTCCGTACACCATCTACCAAAAAGGAATAAGAATACAACTCAGGATCCAGCGCACTGGTCGTTACACTCCACAAACCTTTGTCATCTTTGTTTAATAAGACCGGTTTGGGCACATCTATAAGACCAAATCTTGTATTTTGTTTTATGGTCGGTAAGAAATCTCCGGTCAAAAATACCGAGTCTGCCTTGGGTGCAAAAAAACGAAATGTTACACTTTTATCAGCATTGATTTCAGGAGACTTTATATCACCGGCATTAAAAAGAGCCTCTTGAGTAAATGCAGACCTGATGCCGATAGCAGTGATAACCAGAAAAAATATTTTTATAAAACGCATGATTCTGAATTTTAGAAAATAGGTAAAAGATTAATTTAGAATTTATGAAGCTTCAAATATATTTATAAGTAAATGAAAATAAAAGAAAATATACGAAAATAATTTTTTTCCATTTTTTGCTTTTTTATTTATTTTCGCCAGTAGTTTACCAAATAAATGGATATTTCTTAATAAAATGAATAAAAAAATCCTTTTTTCAAAAAAATACACAAAATGTTATGTTCTGGGCATTTTTATAGTATTGGTCTCCTTAATCCATGCTCAGCGAAGGCCTACTAATTTAATATCTCCTGAAGTAATGCCTGACAATTCTGTCATTTTTAGACTCAAAGCTCCAAACGCTACCAATGTTCAGGTAGTTGGTACCTGGTCGCGCGGCTTCAAACCGGATGTAATGGTCAAAAAGGATTCCATATTTGAAGTAAAAACCAATCCTTTACCCTCAGATATGTACGAATACGATATCATTGTAGATGGATTACCCATGTTGGATCCTCTTAATAAAGCAGTGACTCGTGACGGGGGCTGGATACAAAGCAGATTACTTGTACCGGGTGGGCTTGGTGATATCATAGATGTAAAACCTGTGCCGCACGGCGATCTCAAAGCTGTGTGGTATAATTCTCCTACCACAGGATCCTCACAAAGAAGAATGTTTATCTATTCCCCACCGGGATATGATAAAAGCAAGAAAAAATATCCTGTATTATATCTACTTCATGGTGGAGGAGGTGATGAAGAAGTATGGGTGAGCAGAGGAAGGGCTAATTATATAATTGATAATCTGATTGCATCCGGAAAAGCAAAACCCATGATCGTCGTCATCACGAATGGAGACGTAAATAATATCGGATCACCCTTGGATAGGCCTGCTTTTCAAATTAAAAAAGACAATACCGGCATGGGTGCTATGGCGGCGGGCTTGTTTGAAAAAAGTTTGGTTAAAGATATCATACCTTACGTCGAGGGAAATTACCGTGTACTGGCAGATGCTAATCATCGTGCGATTACAGGATTTTCAATGGGAGGTTACCAGACACAAAACATTACCAATGCCAATCCTTCCCTGTTTAAATACATCGGGGTCATGAGTATGGGGCTGTTCTCAACTTTCCGAAATGATGGTATGTATAGCAGAGACGAACATATAAAGCAATTGAAAGAGCTGCAAAAAAATAATCCTAAGGTTTATTGGATTGGAATCGGTTCAGATGATTTTCTTTATAAAAGTGTGGTGGAGATGAAAAAATTATATGATGAGATCGGCTTTAAATACATCTATCGTGAAAATGTCGGCAATCATGACTGGAATTCATGGAGATTATATTTAAGTGAGTTTGCACCGATGTGTTTTAAATAAAATAACTTTTATGTCATTGATTTTCTCAAACTTTTAATCTGTACATAAAGATATGAAGTTATTTTTCAAAGTATTCTCCTCAAAGAATCGATTTTATATATTCATTTATAGACTTACCTTTCTGTTGATAGCTATGCCATACTGCCTGGCCCAACCCGGAAGTGGTAGTCCAAGACCCAGAATCATTATTACAGCCGATCCTGAATTGGACGATAATAATTCCATGATTCGATTTATTCTTTATAGTTCGGACTTAAGGATTGAAGGATTGATTTACGCAAGTTCGCAGTTTCATTGGAGCGGTGACGGTAAAGGCACTAAATGGTTTGTACCGGGTCGGGAATACGATCGATTCAATATGGGCATTTGTCCCTGTGAAAGTTATCGATGGGCAAAGGGTGAACATTTTATTCATGATATCGTGGACGCATACGGTAAATCGTATCATAATTTAAAAGTTCACAATAAAAATTATCCTACCCCAGAATACCTGAAATCGAAAATCAAATTTGGAAATATAGCGTTTGATGGAGATTATTCCAAAGACACGCCTGGTTCGGAACTGATTAAAGCAACCATATTGGATAACCAACCCGGCAAGCTATTCATTACCTCCTGGGGCGGAGCCAGCACCATAGCAAGGGCATTAAAGTCGATCCAGGATCAATATGAATTTACAGAGAACTGGAAAGTCATTCAGGATAAAATAAATAGAAAAGTGGTGTTATTGCCATCCGGAGATCAGGATGGAACATTTTATGGATATATACGGCATAATTGGCCCAATATCGAATACCGGATTTTTCAAGACAGTCCATCCTATGGTTATGGTGCGCAGGTAAGAGCTAATGAAACCAATAAAGCTTTACTCACTCCTGCCTATATGACAGAGCATATTGTTTCAAAAGGTCCATTGGGCCATCTATATAGAGTATGGGGGGATGGAAAGCAAATGGTACAAGGAGATAAAGTCGATTATTTTGGATTATCGGGTTATTCCAGTGAAGAGCTTAAGAAAATGGGGTACTTCGTGTGGATGCCACCGCAGGAAAAAGGTTCATGGCTTGGCGAAGGTGATAATGCTACGTATATGAATATGTTAGGAAATGGATTAAGAGCATTTGAAAAAGGGAATTTCGGAGGATGGGGAGGCTGGGTCAGTTTCCATTCTACTGAGAATAGCTCGGCTTTCATCTCCGGGGCGACTGCTGAACAAATGGCCGATATGCTCACCTCTAATCAAAAAATAAATAAAGATGACTCAATCCCTTTTCCTGATTTCTTTGCGGAAGCTCAAAAAAGTTTCGTTGCGCGATTGAAATGGTCTGTAACTTCAAAATACAGTGAGGCAAACCATGAACCCATCATTACATTAGAGTTTCCCGATAACATGTTGGTCCATCCGGGGCAAAAAATTAAACTCTATGCAAACGTGACGGATCCAGATGGAAATTCATTTACTATCAAATGGTTTCAATTGCCGGCTGGTACTTATCCGAAAGCTATTGATCTCAATAATGATACTTCCAACTCTGTATCTTGTATGATACCAAAAGATGCCAAATCAGGTCAGACGATACATCTTATTCTGAAAGCTACCGATGATGGCTCTCCGGCGTTGACCAGTTATCAACGTATTATCATGGAAGTAAGAAGCCGTTGATTTACTTATTTCGATACGATGATCGATGTGGATAACGGTATTGCCAAGTAAAAAGTAAAACTGAACTTAATTCCAATAAACAATCGAGTCGGGTCTTAATTTCCTTCTTTATAAATCAGAAATCGTAAGGGTTTTGCAATATAAATTTAGTTTTAACTAACTACAATGCCTGGATAATAACTCGTTGGTAACGGGTAAGATTTATATCACGCTGATCCGACACTTGAAAAATTATGTGAACGGTCTCTCCTTTTTTAATATCGGAAGGTAACTTAAATGAAGCATTTTCTGAATCGCTATGATCTATATTGATCTTGCCTTTGTAAGTACCGACGTCTTGATATTGCCACCATGTATATTTTAATTTATCACCATCGGGATCTGAAGCTTTTCCTTTTAAGTGGATAACTTGATTGGGTTTGCCGGAAAGATTTTTAGCATGCAACAAACTAAGCTTCGGGGGGTGGTTTGCGTGCTTATAATCTGTCACACACCATTGCGCCCGGTTGGCAAAATCTTTTTGTATTGGCTCAATCCATCTCACCTGGGCAAACGATGTATCCATTTTCATTGTGTAAGGATTGTATTCTGCCACATCCCCACCATCTTCCCATCTGCTCGGTTGCTTCAAGGATTGACTTAACCGACCACCCCAACCACCATACTGAGGATGTTTAAGATTGTCCAAACCGACATCCACTAAATGTAAAAAAGAAGGACTATCCCCTTCTGATATAAAATCATATTGGCCAAAACTACCCCACATATTTTTCTTGGCGTTGTCCATGCTACTGTAGATATCATTTATTTCCCCTTTCGGTGGCTTACCATCACCATAACTATAATAATAATTGGTCAATGGCCCTGTATCATGAATAATATGAGACATAAACTTTCCTTCCAGAAAAGAATGCAATGGCTCGGGAACCGCTCTCTTCCAGAAATAGGCAAATGACCAGAATTGCCTTGAATTATAATAAATCCTGATATCAGGCCATTTAATAGAAATGTATTTTTTATAGGTTGCATCCTGGTCTAATATCGCATACAAAATTGCTTTTTTGCTTACTTTCTGTTGTATTGATTTCCAATTTGGCTTCAAGCTATATTCCTCTTCGATTGATTTCAATGCCCGTGCAATCGTGTTGGTACCGCCCCAAACCTGCAGGTAAATGGGTTCAGTAGTATTGTCCAATAATTTCATTTTAATAAAGTCGGATCCATCCGTATTTTTCTTCATTTCCCCTTCAAAATCTATATTGCCAATTCGGATCATGCTTTTTAAATATTCACCGGTCGGATAATTGACAGAATGCTTTTTTAGATTAGGATATACTTGCCGGTAAGCTTCTACCAAATCATAAATCCAATCCGTACCGGGCCATCTCAGTTCAGTCCTTTCACCGTACAACCTCCTGGTCATCTCCATTTCCGAAGTAAACTTTGTACCCTTACCGTCTCCTTTATAGTGCCATTGAGAACTTGAAATGATCAGGCCTTCTATCCGATATTCATTGCTGTACAATAACATCCTGATAAAAGAATCTACATCATCGAGCTCGCCATCGGTCGTCACAATGGTGCGGGGTCTTAAATTTTTGCTTTCTGCTTGGGCAGAAATCACAACTGAATAAAAACCAAACAGCAAGCAGATAAATAATTTATTCATTCGAAATAATATTTAAACTTAAGAATGAAAGTAAATAAATTTAATAACTTAGCGTGGTCATCTTTTTAACAAAATCAATCAATGGCAACCGTATCCATTTATCTCAACTTCAATGGAAATGCTGAGGAAGCATTTAATCATTATAAAA
>CALMKY010000032.1 GCA_937867195.1 uncultured Saprospiraceae bacterium
TATTCAAATCCCCGTCGTACGAGCGATATTCGATGCCATCATTGGCAAAGTAAAACTGGTTACCTCTTTGATCCACAAATAAACCCCGGTTTCTTTCCTGCACATCAAACCACCTGTTTCCCTGAAATTTGATTCGCAGACTTCCCCTGTCAAAATCTACGTTGATCCGTTGACCGGTCGTATGATTGTGCCATCTGCCTTCGTAATTTCGATAATAATCTATCCAATGATCCCGATTTCTTCGGTTGTCTCTGCCCCATCGGTTGTCCCATCTGTCTTCCTGGTCATGTCCTCGATTCCAATCATTTTCGCTTCCATACCGGCCATTATCGTATCCATTATGTACTGGATTGTATCTTGAGAAGTTTATGATATTGCTTCGGTCTGCAGTACAATATTCCAGACCATTTGCATTGAAAGAATAACAGTTGCCAAAATTGTCCCTGTAGCGATTATTGTCAAAGGCACGATACTCATTCCAATCATTTCCCCGATCGGCAGATCTCACCTTTATACCATTTCGAGTGTACAGCACTTCGATGTTCATATTCCGCTGTTCATTCCTCCAAAGGCCTTCCAGATCCCCTGCGAAAACCAGTACAGTAAACAGTGTGAGAATTCCGGTGGTAACGAATCTTGTTTTCATAATCAATGAATTTGGATTGGTGAATAAATATTTATTATGTGATCGATTTGAGATCCGTTAAAAAGGATTAAACTGCGGTTAAATGATGGTTAAAAAATATGGTCTAAAAGGGATTCCTACATCCATGGGTGAAGTTTATGCATTCAGGCGGGAATTTCTTATAACCAATATGCAACGAAAACCAATTTTTTCACCATATTTTTAACATTCCATAGATTAAAACAGCAATGATTTACATAGTTATATTCATTTATAGTCTCTTGATCGATGAACCAACCTGGCAGACCAGCTTACCAAAGGCCCAATTGGAAGCCAGTCAATCCGGCAAGTATATTCTGCTCAATTTCGCCGGATCGGATTGGTGCATTCCTTGTAAAAGACTTGAAAAAGAAGTATTTGAAGATCCTAATTTTATTGAGTTTGCCAAAGACAATTTAATTTTAGTCAAAGCTGATTTTCCGCGACAAAAGAAAAATCAATTATCAGAATCAATGACTAGACAAAATGAGAAACTCGCAGAAAAATACAATCCGGATGGAATTTTCCCCTACACGCTG
This sequence comes from uncultured Saprospiraceae bacterium, assembly GCA_937867195.1. Taxonomy (GTDB): domain Bacteria; phylum Bacteroidota; class Bacteroidia; order Chitinophagales; family Saprospiraceae; genus JADJLQ01. Next base: position 1,204 of record CALMKY010000032.1, read on the forward strand.
ATTCTCGATGCCGCTGGTCATAGAGTGGCCAGTGTGGAAGGCATGCCCAAAGGATCCACCATCGATTTTATAGAAAAACTAGACAATATATTGCACCCTGACAAAAAATAATCCAGTGCAGTCCTATACAAAGGGAGATAAATTAATGGGTAATCATTTTGAGATTACCGTAGTTTGTGAATCACAAACCGCTGCGGATTATTTTACCAGTCTTGCCATCGCTGAAATCAAAAGAATAGAAACCCTGTTATCAACCTTTAAAACCAACAGTCAGACCAATCAAATCAATGCGAACGCAGGCATAGTACCCGTCAAAGTGGACAAAGAAGTCTACAGGCTAATTGAAAGATCTGTACGCATATCCGGTATGACCCAAGGTGCATTTGATATTAGCTATGGTTCATTGGACAAAAGTTTTTGGAATTTTGATACGACGATGAAGTCCTTGCCATCTCCCGATAAGGCTAAAAAATCGGTCAAACTGATCAATTATAAGAATGTACTTCTGGATCCTTTGAATCAAACGATTTTTCTTACACAAAAAGGTATGCGAATTGGCTTTGGTGGCATCGGTAAAGGTTATGCAGCCGAATGTGCTAAAAACCTTTTGCGTGCCAATGGAGTGAATGCCGGCGTCATCAATGCTTCCGGTGACCTTTGCACCTGGGGCTATCAGCCTACCGGAAAACCATGGAACATCGGCATTATCAATCCTGCATTACCTTCGACGGTATTTTCATGCATAGATTTACACGATATGGCCATAGCCACTTCCGGTAATTATGAAAAATATGTAGTAATTGACGGTAAAAAATATTCACATACAATTGACCCACGGACAGGATTTCCGGTCCACGGCATCTGTAGTGTGAGCATCATATCTCCCAATGCTGAATTGTGTGATGCATTGGCGACACCGGTGATGGTTATGGGTGTCAAACAAGGCTTGCATTTAATCAATCAAATAAACCAGGTAGCGGCTGTGGTAATCGATGACCACAACCGACTCTTTACTTCAAACAATATTAAAATCAAAGAATTATGTCTTCAAGAATAAAATGGTTGGCAGGTATGGCCATCGTATGGATGTCGACTTCCTGTGTATCCGTCAAAGCCTATCAAAAGCAATATCTTAATGATGCTGACATGCAGTTGGCTGCCCGCAAATCTGAAAAAATGGAACAAAATTTCCAGTTGTACCGGGAGGGTGCCTCCGGAGCAAATGGAGGCAAGTCAGGTGGAGGATGTGGTTGTAATTAAAATTGAATACTTCGATATTAAATAAATCATGCTTAAAATTTCATTGTCAGGTTTAGCCGTCCTTTTCGGATTATTATCTGGGTATAGTCAGCATTACAAACTTCCAGTAAAAGATACATCGGATTACAAAGAGAGACAATTAAAGTTTGAAGAGATTAATATTGTCACTTCCTTTTATTCGCAGGATGGAAATCATTCGGCAGTGACCGGCGGATTGGGCACAGAGCGACTCAATGATAACTCCAATACGTTCGAATTAAAATTATTCAATACCTCCCGGTCGGGTATAAAGCATCATTATACATTGGGTTTAGGATTTGATCATTATACTTCTGCTTCCAGCGACAAAATCGATACAGCGGTTACCTGGTCAGGATTTAACGGCGGCACGACCACATCTGGCGGAGTAACTACGGTTCCGGGAAGAGGACATCGTTCAGGGGCATCCTCGTTGGGCACCACCACGACAGTCTCTATCTATAATCCTCAAATCGTAACTTCGGCATCTTTCAAAGACAATCGATTCTATCCGTCATTGGCTTATTCGTTTGAAAATCCAAACAATGGATTATCAGCAGGATTGGGAATCAATTATAGTACAGAATATGATTATCAATCTAGAGGAGCAATCTTCAATATTGCAAAAGCATCCAAAGACAAGAATACCGAAATAGGATTATCCGCAAATGCTTTTTTTGATACCTGGCTTGTTATTTATCCCGCCGAATTAAGACCTGCAGGATATCCTTACGGTGGTCATCGGGACAAAGCTCTACTGACAAGAAGTCCACGGAATTCATACAGTGCAGGACTTACCTGGAGCCAGGTCGTTAATAAGAAATTCCAGTTTTCATTCATGATAGAACCATCCTATCAGGAGGGATTGCTCGGCACCAAATATCAAAGAGTCTATTTTGAAGACGGCACCGCCAGACCCGAAAATATGCCTTCCCGTCGCACAAAATTGCCAATGAGTTTTAGAGGAAGTCTATTTATCAGCGATTGGCTAGTGCTTCGACCCAACTATCGTTTCTATACCGATTCATGGCATTTGACCGCTCATACTGTCAATATGGAAGCATCTGTCAAAGCCAATGCATTCCTTTCGTTCATACCGTTTTACCGGTATCATACACAGAATGGTGTTCCATACTTTGCACCTTACAAAGCACATAGCGTAGAAGAAACTTACTTTACCAGTGATTACGATCTTTCCAAATTAAGTAGCCAGCAATATGGCCTTGGAATACGGGTAGTTCCACTGCATGGTGTGATGGGAATCCCGGGATTTAATAGTCTTGAAGTCAGGTATGCTAATTATGTAAGGTCGGATGCATTAAAGGCCAGTATGCTGACGGCGGTATTGACTTTTAAATAAAGTACCATGGTTATTTTTCAGCCATGGAGGTGGGAGAGCTCTTATCGTTAAATAAGGTCCAGAAAAATATCACCACAAATATGGAGATCATCAATGGAACAAGCCAGATGGATTTCCAATCAAAAGTAACCAGGCCATTGGCTGCTGCTAATGTATACTTATTCGATATCAATCCCTGCACATAAGATCCGATATACATACCAATACCATAAGTAGCAAGTGTAATCAAGCCTTGTGCCGCACTCTGAATCTTGGGTCCAGCCTTATGATCCGTATAAATCTGCCCCGTAACGAAGAAGAAGTCAAAGCAAACTCCGTGAAGTATGATACCAATATAAAACAGCGTCATGTTGGGACCATCAAAACCAAAGCGAAAACAGGTATATCTCAAAGCCCAGGCAATCATACCCACTAAGATCATCCATTTGACCCCCAACCTTCTGAAAAACAAAGGCATTAAAATCATAAATCCTATTTCAGACATCTGACCAAAAGTCATTTTAAATGTAGGATTACTCATACCCATTTGTGTAAAATAATTATTCGTCAGATTATAATAAAAAGAAAGCGGTATGCAGATCAGCATGGATGCAATAAAGAATATGACAAAGAATTTGTCTTTAAATAGTGAAAAGGCTTCCATCCCAATAATGTCTTTCCATGAAGTGGTTGTTCCTTTGCCGAGAGGCGGAGTATCCGGTAAACTAAATGCATACAATCCCAATACGAAAGAGATGACAGCAGCCAATAAAAACATCCCTGCATTGGCATCTACTTTTAAAAATGTAAGTGCCCATCCGGCGGCGATCCATCCGATGGTCCCCAATACCCTGATCGAAGGAAACTCAGATGCAGGATTTTTCATTTGCCTGAAGCTGATGCTGTTGACCAATGCCAGGGTCGGCATATAAAGAAGGTTATAAATCAGCAATAAATAATAAAAACCGCTGAATGATGCGGATTTACTGCATAGATAAAGAAATACTGCTCCGACGATGTGCAACACACCTAATAATTTCTGACCGGCAAAATATTTATCCGCAAACATTCCTATAAAAAAAGGAGCCAGGATAGCCCCCAGTGCATTGGTGGCATACGCTGCGCCGATCTGCAAACCAGAACAATGCAAAACCGTGGGCAAATAATTACCCATCGTTACAAACCACGATCCCCACACAAAAAATTCGAGAAACATCATCAGCGATAATCTGAGTCTAAGATTTGATTCCATAAAGTGAATGTACAAAATCAGTTTGAGAAAATAGTCATCGCCTAATCGTACATCTATTAAATTTGTACAATGGCAATCATAGAAATAAAAGTTCCTCCGATGGGAGAATCCATAACAGAAGTCACATTATCTAAATGGCTAAAAAAGGATGGTGATGTTGTAAAAATGGATGAACCCATATGCGAATTTGAGTCAGATAAAGCGACTCTGGATTTACCCGCTGAATCAGCCGGAAAACTCCAGATCGTTGCACAAGCCGGTTCTGATCTTAAAATCGGAGCCATCATCGCCAAAATTGATTCAGCAGTGATGGCCACTGAAAGTGAATCGGATAAAAAAGAAACTATTCAAACAGGAATAAGGCAAGAGTCTGATAATAAAGAAAAAACAATCACTTCTCCGGCAGCGGCCAAAATCATCAGAGAACAAAAACTGGAACCAGCAGGCATTCAAGGAACAGGGAAAGATGGCAGGATAACTAAACAAGATGTAGTCAAACCCGCAATCAAAGAAGAACCGAAAGTGCAAACCACCTCTCCTGCTCCCACTCCAATGACCAGTTTTTCAAGAGAAGAAAGAAGGGAAAAAATGACAAGAATGCGCCGCACCATATCCAAAAGGCTGGTCAGTGCAAAAAATGAAACTGCTATGCTGACCACATTCAATGAAGTGGATATGACCGAAATATTGGCTTTACGAACCAGGTATCAGGATCAGTTTGTAGCTAAATACGGTATCAAATTAGGCTTTATGTCCATATTCGCAAAAGCATGTGCCAAAGTTTTACTTGAAATGCCCGAAGTAAATGCTTTCGTGGATGGAGAAGAACTGATCTATCATCATTATGCTGATATTTCAATTGCCATATCCACTCCAAACGGACTGGTCGTACCACCCATTAAAAATGTAGAATCCCTGCCATTTCATGAGATTGAATTCAAAATTAAAGACTTAGCCGATAAAGCAAGAGCTAACAAACTATCCCTGGAGGAGATGTCCGGTGGAACTTTTACCATTACCAATGGGGGAATCTTCGGATCCATGATGAGCACACCGATATTGAATGAACCTCAATCAGCCATTCTAGGTATGCATGCCATCCTCGAGAGACCTGTTGCCATTGCCGGAGAAGTTAAAATAAGACCCATGATGTACCTGGCTCTATCGTACGACCACAGAGTCATCGATGGATCATCCTCTGTTACATTCCTGGTCAAAGTCAAAAAATTATTAGAAGATCCTATGTCATTGATGTTGGGATTGTGATCGTTTAAAATAACAAAAGGCGACCGCAGTCGCCCCTTGATATAAAAACCATAAATGTTAAGTAGAAAGAACCTTTCCCGAATCAATGAATTTATGTTGATTGGTTCTAAATTTTAGTGACTTTAGATTTTTCTACGTATTTCATAGCAAGGTCATTTTTACCCATCGTTATATACAGATCTGAAATAAATTTATTTACCTCTGCATTATTGGGTCGTATGGAATATTCTTTCATGGCATATTCCATTGATTTATCTAAATCATTGAACAAATCTTTGTAAACGTGAGCGTAGGTCAGGTCCATTTTGTGACCGGATGCCTGATCATCATTAAGCATATGGATTACTTCATCTGAAAGTCTTTTAGCTTCATCTTTTTTACCTTGCTGTTTTTTAATTTCTGCTTTGGTAATATAGAATGCTACTTCCGGAATGTCTTGAATAGCAAGATCAATGAGTGAGTCGGCTGTCACCAAATTATTTTTTGACTTTTCAAGATCTGCCAGGGCAGCGATTGCAAATGGATAGTCTTTTCTCTCTTGTAAGATCATATTGTATTGCATCGATGCATTCATGATGTCATGATTCTTTTTGTAGAGATTTCCGAGTTGTAATCTAGTCCAGGCTGTTTCTTCATAACCGGGCATACCTGCTTCTACGGCTTGTTTCATTGCATCGATGGCTCCAGGCATGTCTCCATACAATTCTCGCAAATAACTAATGCGCGAGTAAGATCTCAGATCTGGGCGAATGGAAACCATTTTGTCTGCCATGGCAACCGCCGTTTTATAATCTCCGAGCTCAACATGCGCATCGACAAGAGCACCATAGATCTGTGCATTGTAAGGATTAATCTTTACAGCTTCTTCAGCCGTTACTTTTGCATTAGCAAATTGATGTAACGAGAGCTGGATGGAGGCTTTATCAGACAGTGCTCTGAATTTTTGATCCTTATCATTCATCATATTTTGTTCTGCCAGGGCGATCAGTTTCAGGCCATTGCTGTAATAATATCCATGTTCTCCTGTGACGCGGGCTTCCATCATAAATAATTCAGCCATTTCGATATAAGGCTTCGGAGCGTGTGGATTTTTACGAACTGCTTCGGCAAGTCGAGTGTACATATTGTGCGAGTTTTCCCATTCTTTCCCCTGGCGCAAAGATTCTTTGCGTTCGAGTAACGGGAATTGCTTTGAAATATCCCTTTTCGTGTTTTTACAAGATAAGAGTGTTATCAGGGAGATTGATAGGATAATTAAATTTTTCATTTTATGGTTTTTATTGATTGAAGTCCAAAAGACGGAAAGTTAGAAGGCCGGAAGTCCGAATATTAACTTTAGGACTTCCGGACTTTTTAAATTAGATTTTCACTGTTTTTACAACTTGATAAGATTTATCGTTACTGTTCTCTACTTTGATGAAGTATTGACCCGAAGGGTTTTTATCTGCATCTTTCCAAGGATAAGTATGCAATCCTTTTTCGATCACACCGCTGTAGATTGTGCTCACGGTGCGACCGGTTATATCATATGCATGGATCGAATATTTTCCCGGTTGATTTATTTCGACTTTGACATTGACACCGGATACAAATGGATTTGGATATGAATTGACTTCAAAACTAGCTTTTGCAGTTCCCAGCGACTGAGTATTCATACCTAGATAAGAGGAGGACCTGGATTCCGGATTGGAAACTAATTTTACCAATTCACCTCCGCATTCTCCATCTCCGGCAGAAGGCAATGCAACATAAGGGAATGCAGATCTGAACGCTACATCATTCTTTTCCACTCCTGTGCTATACGTCAACACATTCAATAACTTTTGAGTTACCGGACTACCACCTGCAACGAAATCATCATACCATAAACCGACCGCAGCCAACGCAGCGCCGGATACGGCCATCAGTTCAATACGGGTGACATCATCTTCCAGACGGCGTCCATTAGGGAATCCATCCATATTAGGAATCCATTCGAGGTCAGCAGTTTTATTATACTTAGGGTCGGTAAGACCTGAAACTGCGGCAGCAATAATCCCCAGAGGGCTGAACTCAGGACTGTTTCTTTCTGTCATGGGGACCGCCATATTCAATCTAAGCATATCACCACCATTGGGTAAAAAGTTATTGATAAATGGTTTACCCGCAGCTAATGGATTACCACCTTTACCGGTGGCTAACTGGTACGGAATGACATTCGGTACCCCGGTATGGAATATTGGCCATAAATCCACAGATCTTGGTTTCCCCGGACCTGGTAATAATAAAGTACCAAACACTTTATCATCGAGGGCAGTACCATTGAGCGCAGCATTGCCTTTTAAGCCATACAAACCATCATGTCCATTGCCAAAATCAAAAGCTCCCAGGCTTTTTCTTTGAATTCGAAGATTTTTCAATGCAGGCACTGCACCACCAAATAAACTATCATCCATATACAATCCCAGCTCAGGATTGTAGAAATATTGATAAAAGTCATCGTCATCGTATGGAGTTACTGAATTCCAATAATCTTTCATACCAATAGGAATCACAGCTTCATTGGTCAACGGCATTCCAAGACGGGATACCTGAACCCAATCTCCTGAGTTGCTTACGGTACCATAATTAAAAGTCTGGGTCTTGGGTCTGCTGGCGCTTGCCCATACCCCGATCACATAATTTGGGTCCAGGATAGAACTAGGAGTTTTAGCAGCATTATTATTTAATAAATAGGCGATGGGTATCTGGATGGCAATCGTGCTTACATTTTTGCATGCCAGGTTATCAATCGATTTGCCATTTTGACGAGGACTGTCGCCCAAATCAAAAATACCACCGAGATCTACAAAAAATGGATCATCGCTATGACCGATATAAAATCGCTCACCGGTCATCGCTGTATGAATTGATTCATTGAACAATGATTGATACGATTTTCCAAGGCCGATGTCCGACTTAATGGATCGGTCACCAATATTGGGTGGCGTCGTGCTTCCACTTGCATAAATAGTAACCCAATGCCTGCCACCATCATCACTTTTCTCAAGATTGTAATACATGCGAAGGTTTCTTTTACCTAATCGCACATTGAAGAAAGTGCTGGGATCCTCATCTATTCTGAAAAAAGTCGCCCTGTATACGATGTCATCCCCCGGAGTATTGATGTTATTATCAATATGAATTTCATAGCGAATATTCGTTCCGAAATTGTAATAGTTGGGGCCACCTTGAGCCAATTGGCCGGGTACATAACAGGCAATTAACGTAACCGTATTGCCAGCCGATCTAAAGGCATATAGATCTGTATTGTCGGCTAATGGATCATCGGCTATCAACGGTGCTTCTCTATGGGATGATGCCCGGATCATAAACGTTGACATCATCAGTATGAATACATTTAATATTTTTTTCATGATAAATTTTTTATAGTTTTTAGATTATTCTTGTCCTCCCCATGGGTTGGCCATATAAGGGAATGAAGATTTAAATGTTTTATCATTCTTTTCCACACCGGTACTATACGTCAATACGTTGACCAGTTTATTTGTAACAGGGTTAGAATCACCTGGTTTGAAGTCATCATACCAAAGTCCTATGGCGGCCAGCGCTATACCCCCTACAGCCTGGAGTTCGATGCGGGTGACATCATCTTCGAGTCTGCGACCATTTGGAAATCCATCCATATTCGGTATTGCCTGAATGTCTTTAGAAGTATTGAAGGCAGGATCGGTAAGTCCGGCCACTGCGGCGGCGATGATGCCTTCGCTACTGAATTTGGGATCATTGCGTTGAGTGATTGGTGTCGCCATATTCAATCTCAGCATATCACCCCCATTCGGGAGGAAATTATTTATAAACGGTTTGCCTGCGGCTAAGGGATTACCACCTTTGCCGGTAGCTAATTGATAAGGAATTACATTGGGCACACCGGTATGGAATACCGGCCAGATATCCACCGATCTAGCAGATCCTTTGGCGGGCAATAATAGTGTACCAAATACTTTATCATCCAGTGCCGTACCATTCAAAGCCGAATTTCCCTTTAATCCATATAAACCGTCTTTACCATAACCAAAATCGAATGAGCCGAGTGATTTACGTTGAATTCTTAATGGTCCAAAACTGGGAACGGCGCCACCATATAAATCATCGTCCATATAAAGAGATAACTCAGGATTGTAGAAATATTTATAGAATGCCGCATCGTCGTAAGGTGTTACAGAATTCCAGTAATCTTTCATCTCTAATGGAATAACTGCTTCATTGGTCAGTGGCATACCGAGACGAGACACTTGTACCCAATCACCTGAATAAGATGGAGCTTTACCATCTGAACCCAGGGTACGGGTTGACTGGCGACTGGCACTAGCCCATACTCCGATTACAAAATTTGGATCAAGAATAGAAGTTGGCGTCGGGGACACACCCGCCTTTAATAATGTGGCTATCGGCACTTGAATTGCGATGGTATGCACATTGTACTTAGATAAACCATCGCGATTCTTTTTGTCCTGGCGCGGTGAATTACCCAAATCGAAAATGCCTCCCAGATCTACATAAAACGGATCATCCACGGGACCACAGAAGACTTTTTCTCCGGTAGAAGAGGTCATAATGGCGGATGATACCAATGCATCATAATTCGTATTCATACCTACTGGTGAGCTGATCGATCTTGGCCCGATATTATTCGGAGGAACTATACCATTGTTCAATACGACTGTCCAGGTCTTTCCACCATCGATAGAACGACTCATGGTATAGGTAGCCTTTATGTTTTGTTTACCCAGCCGGATATTAAAAAATGTGGTCGGATCTTCATTTACTCTTTTAAATTCAAATCGATAAATGATTTCATCACCTTTTTTAGAGGCATCGTTGTCGATATGGATTTCATAGCGGATATTTTCCCCAAAGGTGTAATAATTGGGACCACCATAGGGCAATTCTGCCGGTATGTAATTGGCCAATATCGTTATGGTATTGGGATTGTCAGGGCTTCGGAAAGCATACAAATCGGTATTGTCAGCCAGAGGATCATTTGCAATCAATGGAGCCTCTCGATGACTACTTGCGTGCAACTGAGACAAACTCAGCGTCAGTAATATCCACACGGGTAGCATAGACATAAATGAGGTAATGGTTAATTTTTTCTTCATTGCGATTTAAAATTTGATGGATGTACGGCGAGAGATCCGTGGTTGGATTCAAAAACCGGCATTTTAACACTTTTATGGACACTCTCCCGAATTTTGAACAACGATTGGACAATCACTGAGCAGGTATATGGCCTAAGCCAGAAGATAGCTTTACATTATAAATAATAAAACCATAAATCATGCAAACTATTTATCCTGCACAGACGCAAAATCAGAACATAGATGTGTTGTACAACCAGTATTCTCAGCAACTATTAAATCATATTTCATATCAGTTTCCTGATATCCTGGA
>CALMKY010000033.1 GCA_937867195.1 uncultured Saprospiraceae bacterium
CGAACTTGCATCGAGATCACATCAGGAAAATATCGTGCCAGTTACACAGGTTGCTCTCAACCGGGCTGAGATGGATCTAAAAAATATTCACGGCATTGGTGTAACGGCAGGTCCCGGATTATTGGGGGCTTTATTGGTCGGAGTAAGTTACGCTAAGAGCTTGGCCTATGGTCTCCAAATACCTCTTATAGAAGTCAATCATATGCAAGCTCATATTTTGGCTCATTTTGCAGAAGATCCTAAGCCAAAATTTCCATTTTTATGTCTTACGGTTTCCGGCGGCCATACGCAACTCGTCGTCGTACGTGATTATTTTATCATGGACATCATCGGCCAGACGCTGGATGATGCTGTCGGAGAAGCATTTGACAAAGCGGGCAAAATATTTGGCCTGGGATATCCGGCGGGTCCCATGATAGATAAAAAATCAAAATTAGGTAAACCATCCATTTCTTTTCCTGAACCTCAAATAGCTGATCTTAATTTTAGTTTTAGCGGGATCAAAACCGCTGTTTTGTACCATATTCAAAATCAAAGAAAATCAGATCCGGCCTATGTAGAAAAAAACATCGATGATCTATGTGCTTCTCTGCAATATACTCTAGTCAATGTCTTGATGAAAAAACTAATGAAAGCTAGTAAGGTCACCGGAATCCAGGATATTGCGATTGCGGGCGGAGTTTCTGCAAATAGCGGATTGAGAGAAGCATTGATAGAAAACGGTAAAAAGTATAATTGGAATATCTATATCCCTAAATTTGAATATTGTACAGACAATGCGGCCATGATTGGTATTGCAGCTTATTACAAATTTTTAAAAGGTGAGTTTGCTGATTTGTCATTATCCCCCAGTGCCCGCCTGAGTTTTTGATGCTATCTGGCAGGCATCGCATTTTAGTTATTCATTCCAGATTTTCCAGGATACTTCAGCTTGCGCGTACAACATGGACAAACCATTTAAAATCTGAGCACCTCTGCTCTCTCCCTTCTGTAGAAACAATGTTTTCTCCGGATTGTAAACCAAATCATATAAATAATGTCGGTCGGTCAGTGCCTGGTAATCGATATCAGGACAAGTATCTACGTGGGGTGTCATGCCCAGTGGAGTAGTATTAATAATCAATTTTGAATTCTGAAGTAAATCATGATTCAAGTCAGAATATAAGATTGAATGTGCAGTAGGCGACCGGGTTACAGTCGTATATGAAATTCCCATTTGTTTTAAAACATAGAAAACTGCTTTGGCTGCTCCACCACTCCCCAAGACCAAAGCATGTTGGATATCTGAAGGAATAAATTTCTCGAGACTCGATCTAAATCCCGGTATATCGGAGTTGAATCCAAACCGTTTGCCATTTTTAAATTGAATCGTATTGACCGCCTGAATGGCCCTGGCATCGTCCGATAATTCATCCAGGTATGGAATGACGGATTGTTTATATGGTATCGTACAGTTTAAGCCTATCAAATCAGGTCCGATTTGACTGATTAAAGAGGGAAACATTTCTATCGATTCGATAGGATACAATTCATATTCGCAGCTTTCAATATGCTGATCTTTAAACTTCTGTGTAAAATATTTTTTTGAGAATGAATGACTCAGAGGATACCCTATTAAACCAAATTTTTTCATCTTCAGCAAAAATAGAATTTATTTAAGCAAACTTATCTTTACACCTTCCATGTCATTGGTTTTCTTTTTCATTCTATCTCTTTTACCCCCGGGTGTCATTCGTCATGGGATTGATAAAAACAAATCGTTGGAATTAGCTAAAAGACCCGAATACTCAAGTGTCTGTATGTTTACCCAGAATGGAAAGATCAAAGGCTCTTGTGTAATGATTCATCCCAGGTTGGCATTGACTGCAGCCCACTGTTTAAAAAAACTCAACGATTCCGATCCTTTGTATATTGAAACAGATTCCATTCGTTTCAGCGTGGATTCGTTCCTCATTCATCCCAATTTTGAATTGAACAAAGAATGTGATCTCGCACTGTTATACCTTTCACCATCAGATTTGAAGGTTCATTTCCCAAAACTCTATTCAAAAAAAAATGAAATCGGCCAGATCGGCACATCGGTAGGTTATGGAAATTTTAGTGTGGCCAATAATCCAAGAGATATTCTAGATGCCGGCACATTAAAATCTGCCGGACAAAATACCTTGGATTCTTTAGCCGGTAATCCAATCCGCAAACAAAGGCCATTATTGCTGGCAGATTTTGATTCACCGGATGGAAACCATAAAAATAAAACGGGCTCATCAAAATGCCTTGACATGGAATTCGGTCTGGATGGTGGAGACAGTGGAGGAGGTATGTTTATCCAAAAAGGCAAACATCATTTGTTGGCCGGCATCAATGCATTCCAAAATAAAAGCATCGCAGAAATCATTCGCACCAGATCTTTTTATGGCAGTGAGAGCGAATGGGTCAGAATTTCTGTATTTAGAAAATGGATCAATAGAAAATTAAAAGAATATATTCGTGTTCTTAACCATCGATAAGCACATGGCAAAAACTTTTTTAGTCGGTGTAATTGGGATCTTCGTGATCTTTTCATCCTGTCATTCAT
>CALMKY010000034.1 GCA_937867195.1 uncultured Saprospiraceae bacterium
TTGAAACTTAGAAAGATTTTCAACTGTAACCGCATTATAAAAGGTGGCACTGGATGAACAATTATTAGCTTGATTCACAGCTGTCAGTATGACATTGTATTTGCCTTCTCCTGAATAATTAATAACCGGAGGGTTATAGCCACTAAATTTTTGACCATTTCCAAAATCCCATTCGAAGCTGATACCATTGATTTTAGGACTTTTATTTGTTATGGTAATCTTTCCTGCGGTATCACAGATTACACCAGAACCAAAATCGGCACCAACGACTGGCCTGGAGATCACCGTCAGGACTTGCTTCGTAAACGTTTCTTTGCAGCCGGCGACATCTATCGTACTCAATGTAGCAGCATAATTTCCTGGTAAATCAAATCGACTGGTTACCGTCCCCTTCGTATTTTGTTGAACTACGCCTGCGGATCCACCGAGATCCCATATCCAATTTACAATAGGTCCATTGGGTGAAATTGTCAGATCTTTAAATCCAGTACTGGAGCCCTCACATATAAAAGAGTCCTGAACTGCAAAATTAGGTACATATCTAGAGTAAACGGATATATAATCATCCTTGCATTTGGTATCCGATAATCCACTGCTATCTTTTACGGTAAGACACACTTTATATTGGCCAGGAGTGAAAAAAATTTTGATTGGATTTGATATGGTAGAAGTAGATCCGGTTCCGAAATTCCAACTATAAGTTAGATTTTTACCTGTTGACAGACTTTGAAATTTTGACTGTACGACTCCGCATCCAGTTGTCACATCCGCGCTGAAATCAGCCTTGGGTTGGGCAGCTAACAGAAAATTAAAAAAAACTATAACAAAAATGAAGGTATATCTCATCAATTATCAAGTTAGTATTTTTGGTTGGTTATTTAACACAAGATATTAAATGTAACGAAATAAAGAGGTTTGAAACATACCTTTATTAAAATTTTAAATGGTATACTTTTAAAAAATTACAAAAATGTTAAAAATTGGAATTACGGGAGGAATCGGAACCGGAAAATCATATGTATGCCGGCTCTTCAGACTTCTGGGTATACCTGTTTATTATGCAGATATTGAAGCAAAAGAAATAGCAGATGATAACCCAATTGTAAAAGAGCAGATCGTAGAGTTGTTAGGTCCTATGTCTTATGATCAGGATGGCAGGTACAATCGAAAATTTATAAGTGAGAAAATTTTTGCAAATGATAAATTAAAAATCGCTTTAAATGAAATCATTCATCCCGCTGTAGCCAGGGATTTTGATGACTGGTGCAATCAAATCCTTAGATCACAAAACCCGCCCTATATTTTGAAAGAAGCTGCCCTGTTGTATGAAAGTGAAAGCTACAAGCATCTCGACAAAATCATTGTAGTAGATGCACCATTGAATGTTCGCATCGAAAGAATCGCAAAAAGAGAAAGCTGGTCGCTGGATCAAATCATGGCTCGAGTGCATAGCCAAATACCCAATGAACAAAAAGTAAGGTTGGCTGATTTTATTATCATCAATGATGGAATTCGACTGGTCATTCCTCAAGTCATGAAAATACATCAATCGTTGATTGCCACCTGATTTCATCATTCAGGTGACGGCCCGAAAACTTGCTGACGGATATCTCTATATTACAAGAAAAATTGGAACTAAAATTCTGCTAATTTTACATGCAAATACCAGATTCAGATGATCGTGCGTTTAATATCTTATCCAATGGTGACCAAATCTCTCATTTCGATATTATTGTTTCTTTTCACAAGTCATGCTCTACCCGGTCAAACTGAATGGATCCTTCAGTTGAAGGATGGGAATACTCCCGATGATTTAATGTCCAATTGGAAAGTTACCGGACTAAGAATGAATCAGGTTCATCAAGAATATATCGCCCCTCATTTTAATATAGTAAAATTGACTACTCAGGAAGGAATAGATAAAAAAACAGTGCTGAATAACCCTACTGTTCTGTTTGCGGAAAGGAATGAAAAATTAGAAATCCGGTCTACTACTCCCAATGATCCATTGATTCCTCAGGAATGGCATTTGGATAATATTTCTGCTCCAAAAGCCTGGGATCAGACTACAGGTGGACTCACGTTCAATAAGGATACTTTAGTGTTAGGTTTTATTGATCTGGGGATTATGACTTCACATGAAGATTTGAAAAATCGAATCTGGGTCAACCGTGCTGAGATTCCAGGCAATGGCAAAGATGATGATGGCAATGGATATACCGATGATGTCAACGGCTTAAGTCTCAGGTACAAAAACGAAAAACAATCTGTCGACAATAGCAGCGATGGATTGACGAATCATGGCACGAGTGTGGCAGGACTTATGTGTGGAGAAGCTAATAACAAAGTTGGTATTGCAGGTCTGATGTGGAATAGCAAGTTGATGGTCACCACATTTAGTGCAAGTCCCACCGTAGCGGACCTAATCGAATGTTTTAATTATATCCTGGATCAGCGGATCCGGTACAATACGAGTAATGGTAAGCAAGGTGCCCTGGTCGTAACCATTAATTATTCCGGTGGTATATCCTTTGCTAAAGCAGCGGATTATCCCATTTGGTGTGGATTGTATGATAAAATGGGTGCAGCCGGGATTTTAAACTGTGGTGCTACCACAAATAAATATGTTGATGTCGATGAAGAAGGAGATATGCCATCTACGTGTCCCAGCGAATTTTTAATTGCGGTTACCAATACCGGTAAAGATAACAAAAGGGTGTATACAGCTGGGTTCGGATCAAAGTCGATTGATTTAGGTTCCCCCGGAGAAGAAGTTTATACCACGAATTCAGCTGCAATTAATTCTTATACTATTTTTTCCGGTTGTTCAGCAGCGACTCCGATCGTAGCCGGAGCCGTTGGACTATTGTATTCTTATCCTTGCAAAGAATGGGCTGATTTTTTGAAACAATTCCCTACCGGAGCTGCAAGGATCGTAAAGAAAAGTCTGTTGGCCGGTGTTGATAAGAATGCAGATCTTACCGGTAAGACGGTAAGTGGCGGACGATTAAATATTTCCCGTGCCATGGATACGCTTAAATCATATGTTTGTGGCAAAGTGATTACGGTAACCAAAGACCAGGTTTCGATTAAATCGATTACACCCAATCCGGCAACTGATCAAATTAGTATCCAATTAGACAGCAATGCATCCGGCACCTATAAACTACAATTGATCAATTCTCTTGGACAAATTGTCTTTAAGAAAAATGATTTTACAATACTCAATAGCACGCTGTTGAGTCTACCCTATCTTTCTGATGGCATCTATGTTTTGACATTGGTCAACGGAAACAAACAAGCCAGTAAAAAATTAATTATAGGCAGATAAATTATCCAAGCCTGATTTCATCATCGTTTGCATCAAAGAATTTGTAATCCGTCAGCGGAAGATTTTCATTATCCCTGATCCTGATAATTTTCTTGTATTGCCACCACCATTGTCTTTGTTTACTCCAAAGACCTTTGGTTAGATAAGAATGAATGAAAGGATGTACTTCTATAGTCACTTTGGAATCGGGTCTTTGATTGTGTACAAAATCCAGGTCCCGGTTGATATCATCGGTTACCAGAATGGAGGGTTTTGCCTGACCGGTACCGCCACAGGTAGGACACACCTCGTTGATATTTATGTGTACTGCAGGTTTTACGCGTTCCCGTGTTATTTGCATTAAACCAAACTTACTCAAAGGCAAAATAGAATGCTGTGCACGATCCGGTTCCATAAATTCTTTCATCATTTTAAATAGATGATTTTTATGGTCCTGGCTTTTCATATCGATAAAATCGATAATGATCAAACCACCGATGTCCCTGAGCCTGAGTTGCCGGGCAATTTCCATAGCCGCCTCCAGGTTTACAGATAACGCCGCAGTTTGTTGATCGCTCTTTTGCATTTTAGGGCCACTGTTGACATCGATGACGTGCATGGCTTCTGTGTGTTCAATAACCAGGTAAGCACCGGTAGCCATCGTTGCCGTCTTTCCAAAAGAAGACTTAATTTGACGTGACACTCCAAATTGTTCGAAGATGGGTCTATCGCCTTTATAATATTGAACTATTTTAGTTTGCTCGGGGGCAATATTTTGCAGGAGCGCCTTGACATTTTGATACAAGTCCCTGTCGTTGATACTGATTTTGTTGAAAGAACTATTGAGCAAATCTCTAAGCATAGAGGATGTTTTATCCAGTTCACTCAACAATTTAATAGGAGTCTTGGCTTTGAATAACTGCTTGTGAATAGTCTCCCATTTTTGAGTGAGTTCTGAAATTTCTTCGTGCAGATCGGCTACTTTTTTGCCGGTCGCTGCCGTACGTACAATGACTCCAAAATTCTTAGGCTTGATGGATTCAACCAATATCTGTAGCCTTTTTCTTTCTTCCTGATCTTCAATTTTTTTTGAAACGGCTACCTGATCAGTAAACGGAGTGAGCACCATAAATCTTCCGGGAATGGTGATTTCACCGCTGAGGCGGGGACCTTTGGTGGATATGGGTTCTTTGAGAATCTGAACCAGGATGGCTTGCTTTTTATTTAGGACCTGATTGATCTTTCCATTTTTATTTATTTCCGGCTCAATCGTCAATTGGTCAAGCATATGTGTCGTCAATTGACCTTTTATGGATTTCTCTGTAAAGCTGAGAAATGAATTTAAGCCCGGCCCGAGATCCGTATAATGTAAAAATGCATCTTTGGCATGGCCAATGTCAATGAAAGCGGCATTGAGACCCGGCATCAGTTTAGTTACAAATCCCAGGAATACATCTCCTACTAGAAAATTATCACTACCAAGTTGATGATGCAGTTCCACCAACTTGCCATTTTCTAATAAGGCAATTTCAACGCCTTTAATAGTTGAATTGATTACTAATTCACGCTCCATGTCAAATATCCGGTTTAGGATTTATGCTATCCGGGAGAATGTTTATTATTCCTCAAACTGAGGAATGGAGCGAATAAAATAAAGAAAAGAATATAGCCGGTTTTATACAATCCCGGCTATAGATCTCCGGATTAGCGTGAATACACTATCTCAATTTCTTTTTATGTCTGTTTTTGCGCAATCTTTTTTTACGCTTATGGGTTGCCATTTTATGGCGTTTTCTTTTTTTACCGCAAGGCATGTTGAATATATTTTAATTTTTTAAAAAACGATTTAAATTCAATTTGTCTATTTATAAACTTTATTCATTATTGCATTTGGCTGACCATTTTTTGACGTCGGCGTCGTTATGATCATGCTGTGCCACTTGCAATAACAGGCAATAAGCACGGGAATAATTTGGATCTTTCAAAATTAACTGACTCAATCGTTCTTTGGCTTTATCCCATTGACCCGACATGATCGATAATCTTGCGAGATGAAACATAATCAGGGTATTGTCCGGGTTTTCTTCACCCAGTTTTCTGATTGCTAAAATCCCCTGCATGGGACCATCCTGAGATGGAAATTCCACATTCAATAAGGCACGATTAAGTTTATGACTGATTTCGTTAGGTTCTATTTTAATGGCTTCATCAAACTCTGCTTTAGCCAGGCTAATCCAATCGGTTTGATTTTCTGGACTGGCATTCGGTTGCTTGGCGGCCAACACATAGTTGGTTGCAGCTAAAGCCCATCTTTCAGCTGTTGGATAAATTTGGGCAATTTTAGAGGCATAGCCTGCCGCTATGTCTACTTTGCCTATTTTATACCAAAATGAAGAAATCTGTTCCAATCGCATTAATTTGATTGAGTCATTGGTAGCCGTATTATATTGTTGATCGAGTAATTCGATGGTAGCCCGATCATTTGCATTCAATGAATCTTTCCATTTAATAGATTCCTGATCCACATTATTTTCAATTTTTCGATTCAAGCCTGACTTTTCAGGATGAAGGATTTCCGGAGACACTTTACTAAGTCCGAAAAACAGTATTAAAAAACCTACTGCAGATAATATAAATAAATGAATAGGTCTCAGTCTCAACATTTAGTTAAAGTGGTCTTGTTATTCTTCCTCGCCTTCAGGCATTTGTGTAACCTTATTTTTTACTTGCTCAACAAATACTTTGGCAGGTTTGAAAGAGGGAATGTAGTGTTCTGGAATCTCAATGGCTACATTCTTTTTGATATGGCGACCAATCTTTTTAGCTCTACGCTTAATCACGAACGATCCAAAGCCCCGTATGTAGACATTCTCACCTTCAGCCAAGGTGCCTTTTACTTCTTTAAAAAACATTTCGAGACTGACCAATACATCTACTTTTGGTACACCGGTTTTCTCAGATATCATAGCCACTAGATCCGCTTTTCTCATTAGTAACTGGTTTTTAATTATTTATAATAAAACTTTACAGAGTTGCTTTTTGCAGGGTGCAAATTTCAAGGAATTATCTGAATTATGGAAATTTTTTATAAAATATTTATTTTCTGTAAGTTACGTTTTAAAAGCCCTGTTAATAAAGCGTTTTCCCCAAAATTTGATTAAATTATAAATGCATACTATCCGGATGTATATTCATTTGAAAATCTGACAGAAAACGGAATAACTAAAAAAGACTTACTTTAGATTGGTTTTTAGATTCAACTTCTTTTTTCAATGGCCAATTATCCAGTCGAATTTATACTCGCTCGCCAGCTTGCTGAATATATGTCTACCCCGATCGCGATCGTCGATTACGATGGCAAAATCATTTATTATAATGAACCAGCAGAATATATTTTAGGCAAAAAATTTAATGAGTCAGGTGAAATAGAATACCGTGAATGGGATAATCGCTTTTACCTGGAACACGATCGGTCTGCTCCCATGCAAGTCCTGGATATACCATTTATCAGTGCCCTGAGCAATCGTATCATTTTACAGGGAGAATATTGGATGCGCAATTTTGAAGAAGTTGATCAGAAAGTATTGATCATTTGCGTACCCATCGTCGGGATGGGTCATCGTGAATTAGGTACCATCGTTTATTTTAATCTTACTCAGAGAACATCATGATATTCAGATTTTGGGGCACCCGGGGATCCATACCGACTTTTAATGAAAATACGCAAACGTTTGGGGGTAATACTTCCTGTGTCACTGTGGTGGATAACGGCATTATGGTCATACTGGATGCCGGTTCAGGAATAAAGATTTTGGCTGACAGTAATTATATTAAGTTTTATGACGAGTTCCATATTTTTCTGACCCATATGCACTTTGATCATATACAGGGTTTGGGTTTTTTTAATCCATTTTTTGATCCTAAGAATAAAATCACGATTTATGGACCGGCAGCCAATTCTGACGATCTCATTAAAACACTGACCAAATATCTTTCACCACCTTTGTTCCCTGTACGAATCAGGGATTTCAAGGCAGAACTGCAATTTGTTTCATTACCCAGGCGCAATCTTAAAGTAGGTCATCTTAGCATCGATTCCGATTTTGTAATTCATCCCGGGCCTACTTTGGGGTATCGTATCAGCAATCAAGTATCTAGTTTAACGTACATTCCTGATCAGGAAATAAAATTGGGTGCCAATCATATCGCCAAATCAAATGAATGGGTTTCAGGATTTAGTCTTGCTCAAAATGCAGATGCTTTGATCCACGACGCCCAATATTCTTCAGAAGAATACTTAGATAAAATTGGTTGGGGACATAGTAGCTTCCAGCAAACTTTTGATTTTGCCAAGACCGCCAATGTAAAGCGATTGTATTTTTTCCATCATGACCCCATGCATACGGATCAACGATTGCAGGAGTTGCTATTGCCATTCACTGTACAGGAAAACAATCTCAAATCATATCTTGCGACCGAGGGTGAATCTATTGAATTGGATTAACGTTGTCAGGAAGCATTGTATGGTACCGGATTGGATTCCATGGCGGACCAAAGATTGAATAAATGGAATTATTTTTATATAAGAGAAGATGAAAGCCTCGAAGAATAATATATTTCCTATTTTTAGGCTGATTTTAATATTGTGATTTACCGATCAATATTGGCTTTTTAGACTTATGAAAGTTGAAAACGAACGAGACCTGGTGGAAATGGTGAAAACCGGTGCGACTCAGAGAGAAAAAGCACTCTCAATCATCTATTCTGAAAAACAAACTAAAGCCAAATTAACCGCATTGATATTAAAAAATCATGGTAATGTCCAGGATGGTGAGGATTTTTTTCAGGAAGCAATCATCGTATTGGATCGCAATATTCGCAGAGGTGATTTCAGACTCGATGGTAGTTTGTATTCCTATTTACTCTCAATTGGTAAGTTTCTTTGGATGAATCACCTGCGTAAAAAGAACTTGATTCTCCCCGGTGAATTCATCGAAGCCGATCCTCCTGTTTCCGGTGTTCAGCCGGATCACATCTTAATCGATGCTCAGAGAAAAGAATATCTCACCGCTATGTTGAATAAACTGGGTTCTAAATGTCAAAACATACTTGAGTTATGGCAACTTTCTTATTCAATGGAAGAAATAGCCAATCGCCTTGGTATGACAGATGCCGCTGCTGCCAGAAAAGCCAAATATGACTGTCAACAACAATTAATTAAAATCATTCATGCCAATCCAAATTCTAAAGACGAATTGAAATGAATCAAAGCATTGACGAAAAAATTTTAGATTCGCTCCGTGACTATCATCTTGGTAAACTGGATGGTGTGGAAAAGCAAACAATAGAACAACAGATCATCGATCATCCTGAGTATCGGGATGCATTACATCATATGGCTACCGTTTACGATATTCTGGATGTCAAAATAGAGAACGGGCTCAGGGAATATCTTAAAAAATTACAAACCAACTCTCCCGCCATTGAAATCAAAATTGAAAGACCACGTTCCTTTCCGTGGAAATGGGCTGCTGCCGCCAGTGTCTTGGTTTTATTATCTGTGGCGGGATTAAAATACAGTGCACAACAAAGTTTTATCAACGAAAGATTAGAAAGATACACTTCGATTGATGCATCCACCCGGGGAGAAAATAAACCTGTAAATCATATAGAAGATCTGAAAACAAGATATCAGGACAATCCAGATCAATTGATTGATTCACTTAAATCATTACCAGCCGATCATCCCCTGTATTTTAAAGCTCAAACGGAAATAGCCAGTCAATACATCGGATTAAAAAAATACAATGAAGCCCTACCCTATCTCAGATCAACAGAAAAACAAAGTCCCGAATCAGGTATATTAAAACTTTTATGTTTAATGAAATTGCATCAGACCGGGGAAGAGTTCAACAAAAGTCTTGATATTATAATGAACGATCCGACTCATATCGACTCAAAAGAAGCGCGAACCATTTACGATCATACGAAGACGTTTTGGTGGAAAGTCTTCAATTGAAGAAAATAATCGCCTATGATTAAAAATGCCCTCACCTATCTCAGCGACCTTGTTTTTCCGCATGTTTGCCTTGCCTGCGAAAAAGATCATGCCATGCATCACCACTTGTTTTGTATCCATTGTGCTTATGAGATTACCCCGCTCAACCACTGGTACGACGATGCCAATGATTTTACATCCAAGTTTTATGGCCGGGTGGATTTACGTCATGGAGCTGCTCTGTACAAATACACACCAGGTAGCAAATTTCAAAATGTAATACATAGATTAAAATATCAGGGGAATTCCGACATAGGCATTTATCTTGGCAAAGAAGCAGGAGAGCAGATTATAAAATATTGGACGCCCATCGATGTAATTATACCCGTGCCTTTGCATCCTGAAAAATTGTGGGCTAGAGGATACAATCAAGCTGAACGAATAGCGCAAGGCATACGGGAAATAATCGAAAAACCCATTTTGCAAAATGCTTTAATAAAAACTAGCAATACGGTAAGTCAGACTCAATACCACCGGTCCCAGCGGTTACAAAACGTAGAGGGCTTATTTGTATCTGACCGTGCCGTCCAGATCATGAATAAGCATGTGCTATTAGTAGATGACGTGTTGACAACGGGGGCTACGTTGGAGGCGTGCGCTCAAGCTATATTGCAACGTCATCCGGTAAAAATAAGCATGTTGACTTTGGGAATGGGATCTCTGTATACCTGACAAGCCAAAATGGTCGAACCATCACCATCTGACAAGCTGATCAGAATATAATTAAATTGTGGCTTCATGAGTCAATTGAAATCATATCCTCAAATAGTAATCATCGGAGCAGGACCTGCAGGGAGTATTTGCGCAATTGAATTGG
>CALMKY010000035.1 GCA_937867195.1 uncultured Saprospiraceae bacterium
CACGACGAACCGCCTTTAATGAATTAATATCATAATAATAGTAAAGAAATTTTCTTGGCGTGATGTCCTGGCCTTTAAGTAACGGGAGTATATCGATCCCGTCAATTTTATGATCGGGTAATTTTGCATTGCAAATGTGTGCGATGGTTGGAAACAAGTCGATCGTAGCAGTAAGCTTATTGCATATCATGCCCGATTGAATTACCCCGGGCCACTTGATAATACAAGGTACTCGCTGACCACCTTCCCAGATAGAGCCTTTGCCTTCCCGCAATCCTCCTGTGCTTCCAGCATGATTACCAAAGTTGAGCCAAGGACCATTATCCGATGACAAAATGACCAATGTATTTTGAGATAATTTCAATGAATCCAATGTCTTGATGATTTGGCCTACGGACCAGTCAATCTCCATCATGACATCTCCATACATTCCTTGTTTGCTCTTACCTTTAAAATCTTTTGAAGCGGCAATCGGTACATGAGGCATCGAATGTGGCAAGTATAGAAAGAAAGGGTTGCTTTTATTTTTTTTGATAAAATCAATTGCTTTAGCAGTATATTTTTTAGTAAGCAATGCCTGATCATCTAATGTATTCACAGGCTCAGCTTTTTCATAATTCTGGTAGATGAATAATGGCGGATATCTGTTTTTAAGAGGTTGCTCCTGAGTAGCAGGTTTTCCATCATACCAAACCGGCCACATATCATTCGAGTATGGTATACCATAATAGCTATCAAATCCCTGAGCCGGAGGTAAAAATTTTTGATGATCACCAAGATGCCATTTGCCAATGATGGTCGTAGCATATCCTTTTTGTTTTACCACCTCCGCCATCGTGGTTTCATTTAGATTTAATCCTATTTTACTCGCAGGACCCAACGCGCCAAAGAACCCGACACGATTGGGATAACATCCTGTCATCAATGCCGCCCTGGATGCACTGCATACTGCCTGTACCGATAAAAAATTAGTAAAACGAATACCGTCATTAGCGAGTTTGTCAATATTGGGTGTTTGATATTGAGTAGCCCCGGTAATGCTTAAATCACCATTTCCCATATCGTCCAGATAAATGAGGATGATATTGGGCAAAGAGGTGTTTACCTGATGAATAAAAGCATAACTAAAAACCAGGCAACATACTGCAAATGCGAATACAAGTATTTTCTTCATTAAAAGTTATTTAGTATATTCCATCACCATGACTGCCCATATATCCTCCCCATTTTACAGGATTCTTTATTTTGATTCCTGTACTTACTCTTTTGATCCGCCACCCCATAAATGCCAATAAATCAAATCCCGGGCTATAAAACTGGCTGTACACCATATCCAGATACCCGTCGTGATCGAGATCACCAATCCAGGGAGTAGAATATATATTTTTAAAATTAGGTAAAGTTTCGATATCCTGTACCCGATGGTGCGCCAGATCTATGACGATGTATCGGTTCTGTATTTCAAGTTTTTTATCGGAAGTAAATCCACGATTGCAATCATATTCATTAATACTCAGCATAACGTCGTCAACCCCATCTGCCGTAAAATCATATGCAACAGGAGATGAAAAACCCGTGCATCCGATAGAATCCTGATAAATGATTTTCCCCTCGTGGCCATCGATCAGTATTTCAATAGTACCCTTACTTTCAGGCCATATTCCTTTACTGACGAATGTAAAAAAATCAGGAATTTGATCGTTTGTAAACTGGCCTACGGCAAAACCATTACTGCTTTCGGTATTGGGTATCCTGAGGGACCAGATCGGTTTAAATGATTTTCCATCTACTGCAGTGATGCTACTACTGTGCGAGATCGATACGATATCTCCATATCCATCGCCATTGATATCCACAACGACGGGTGGCGCAATGAATCCATGACTAAGAGTATCGGTAACCAGGGTTATCGATTTATTAAGTCGTTTATTTTTTAAGTCTTCTAACATAGTCAGATACAGATGGCCGCCAAAAGTTTCTCCCCCTGAACCATATGCAATATATTCTCTATGATCAGGTTGTTTAAAGTAAATCGGAGACATATAACATTCTCTTCCATCCGGCATGGTATCGGCCGCAAGGATATTTCCTGACTTACTGTCAATCAGCATTAATAATCCCGGATATCGATGAATGGAATCATTAGGAGCTGCTCTATGATTGCCTCCATTTTGTATCACGATGTCTTCGGTACCATCATTATTTTGATCCGGTACGATTACACTATTATAGAAATTATACTTTGCAAATTTAAGTATTGGATCGATTGAATCTTTGTATTGGTAAGACCAGATCGGCTTACCGGTCTTGCCACTAATTGCTTTTAAAAATGCCCATCTGCCACCGATGATTACATCTTTTACACGATCACCGTCTATATCCAGCAAAGTTGCAGAACCAAATACCTGATCATTGCTTGCGCATTCCCACAAGATCTCTCCTGTCTTGCCGTCCAGAGCCATGACACCCTGATCGGTGGGTTGATACTCGTTTTTACACGCTCCTACGATGATATCATCTACTCCGTCCTGATTGAGATCGGCGACACGGGGAGATGATTGTGATCCAATTCCGGGAAAGTTTTTATCCCATACGATCATGGATTGTCGTGACTTGCAGGAAAATAAAAGTATGATAAAGAAAAAAGGAAAATGCTTCATGATCATTACAAATCTAATATAATTGAATATTTTTTAATACAAACCTATCCCCGTCATGCTCGGCCGATTTTATATAATTTTGTAAACTTCCATGATCAAATCAAAACATCGCAGATTATCACATACGTATTTTCAGTCCAAAGATGTTTTATTTTTGGGTCGTGATCTGATCGGCAAAGTATTGGTATCCCATGTGGATGGTCTATACACTTCGGGTATCATCGTAGAAGCAGAATCTTATCGCGGACCGGACGACAAAGCCTGCCACGCTTATAATCACCGACGCACTCCCCGCACCGAAATTATGTATGCACAGGGTGGTCATGCTTATATTTATATATGTTATGGCATACATCATTTGTTTAATGTAGTGACAGGCCCGGTTGATCACGCTCATGCGGTATTGATCAGAGCATTGCAACCCCTGGATGGTATTGACATCATGATGAAAAGAAGGGGAATGAAGACCTTGCAACCTCATATTACTCGAGGACCCGGTGCACTTTCGGTCGCGATGGGATGGGACAGCAGTTTATCGGGTATCAATATGAATGAAGGTTCGTCTATCATTTATATTGAAGATCGAAAAATAAAGTACGCGGACGATGAAATAAAAGCAGGACCAAGAATCGGTGTCGATGGTGCCGGACCCGAAGCTGCTGCCTATCCCTGGAGATTTTATGTAAAAGGTAATCAATATGTGAGCGCCAAGAGAACATGACAGATCACAGCAAACTGAAATATTGGATCGGATTTATTTTTTCTTTATCCGTGTTGGTGTATTCTTTGATTATTGAGAAAAGATCATTGGATGCTCCGGGCTCATCTTGTTTTTTTTATTCATTCTTTGGTTTTCCATGTGCAGCTTGTGGAGGAAGCCATGCACTGCAATCCTTACTAAGATTAGAATGGTTGCAAGCGTTGCGATACAATATCCTCATTTCAGTGCTTTGGTTGGTATGTTGTCTGATCATGACATTCATAGGGATCGATGTGTTGACAAGAAACAGATTTTATCTTAAATTTTTATCCTGGTTAAATCATTTTTCAATACAATACCGATATCCGCTGATAATTGTTTTGATAGCATGTTGGATTATTCAGGCTGTAAAAATTTATTCGTTCTAAAACAAATCATAATTATCCGTAGAATCCACATCTTTGTAAGATGGCTCTGGGGCAGTTTACCAATATAAATATCAATCTAAATCAAAAAGATAGCCGATGGAAACTTTACCTCGGCATAGCCGGTGTGGTGATCATGGCATTGTCGATGATGTATGTTAATTTTCTGGCCAGGAATCTTGAAGCAACTGAAAGAGCCAGCGTTGAAATTTACGTTAATGCCCAGGTGGCAATAGCTAAAACAGAGAATGATAAAGATAAGGATGTGACTTTTGAATTGCAGGCTCTCGAAACCAATAAGATTCCGATCATCGTTACGGATGAAAAAGACAATGTCTCCTTTGGAAGTAATTATGGATTGACAAAAAATAATAATAAAGAATATCTTTCAAAGAGATTAGCAAAGCTCAAAAGCCAGGGAATTCAACCGATCCGATCAGAACTCAATAATGTATATTTTGAAAACTCCCGCATACTGAAGTGGCTAAAGTTTTTTCCATATATACAAGCCATGCTATTATTGGGATTTCTTGCATTGGGCGTAATAGGTTTCAGTGCCAGTCAACGGGAACAGCAAAATCGGGTATGGGTCGGAATGGCAAAAGAAACAGCACATCAACTGGGTACTCCCATTGGGGCAATCGTAGCATGGGTCGAAAACTTAAAATTACTATCCAACGATGAACCAGAAAAATTAGAGCTACTCGATGAATTACGCAGTGATGTCACACGGTTAGAATTGATAGCGGATCGATTTTCCAAAATCGGATCCAGACCCAATCTCGAAATGACCAATATTAATGAACAGGTCGAACAATGCCATCAATACATGCAGAAGCGCGCTTCTAAAAAAGTAGTATTTGATTTCCCACCACTTACGGATCATCCATTTTTTGCTAAGATCAATGCACCTTTATTTGATTGGGTTATGGAAAATCTTGTGCGCAATTCGCTCGATGCAATGGATGGCACCGGAACAATCAAAGCAGAAATTTATCATGAAGATCATTATGTATGCATTGATTTATCGGATACGGGGAAAGGGTTGTCCGCGAATCAATTTAAACAGGTATTCGAACCTGGATATACCACTAAAAAAAGGGGATGGGGACTGGGATTGTCATTAGCCAAAAGAATTATTGAGAATTATCATAAAGGAAAAATATTTGTCAAAAAATCAACCCTTGGAGCAGGCACTACATTTACCGTAAAGGTGCCGGTATAGGGTAATTACAATATCTTGATCAAGGAAACATATGATTGACATCATCCTGTAGTAATACGCATTCTCGTAATTTCAAATTAATAAATCATTTAAGATGAAGGTCAACGACAAAGCATTCATCGTTACTGGAGCCGGCAACGGCATTGGCCGGGAAATAACTATTCAATTAATACAAAAAGGAGCCCGCGTAGCAGCCATCGATGTGAATGAAAATTATTTAAATGAGACAAAAGCATTGGCCAATGTGAGTGATAAGATCCTCAGCATTCACCCATTCGATATCTCAGACCGAATGGCCATTCAGGATTTACCCAAAAGAATATTTTTATCACATAATTATATTGATGGGTTGATGAATGTTGCCGGTATTATCCAACCCTTTGTCAAAGTAAATGAACTTGATTACCGTGTTATCGATAAAGTAATAAATATCAATTTTTACGGAACCGTCTATATGACAAAAACATTTTTGCCATTTTTAATCCATCGCCCTGAAGCACATATTGTCAATGTATCGAGCATGGGAGGTTTTTTGCCGGTGCCGGGCCAAAGCATCTATGGGGCATCGAAAGCTGCAGTCAAATTGTTTACAGAAGGTTTGAATGCAGAATTATCGAATACGGCAATACATGTTTCCATCGTATTTCCCGGAAGCATCGGCACCCAGATTGCACAAAACTCCAAAGTCGATGTATCTAGACTCAATACCCCGTCAAACCAAACGGTGAAAACATTGACGCCTCAAAAAGCAGCCGGGATCATCATCGAGGGAATGGAAAAAAATAAATACAGAATCCTGGTAGGATCCGATGCAAAGTTTATGGATAAATTATATCGATTAGCTCCGGAATTTGCTAAAAATTATATAGCTAAGAAAATGAGATTTTTATGGGGTCATTGATTCAATGGAGCATGTTCTTTTGTAAAAAATATTTAATCATCTCTTTTACAGGATACCGGCAGTGGGAAGTCAAAAGACGGTTAAATTTTTTCAACCACGCCCTTCACTCTCTTTAATGCACATTGGACTTAGTAGTCAGACCTGTTTAAGATCAGGACTTTTCAACCGCTCTTGCGCCGGGAGGACAATGCTCCTCAATAAACTTAATAAAGGTATTTCGCACGTGTTGCGTGGTACCCTCGCCTTCATTGATGCCATGAGTACGATTGGGATAAATCATCATCTGAAACATCTTACCATTTTTAATTAATTCATTAAATAGATTTTCACCATTTTTATAATGTACATTGTCATCACCGGTACCGTGTAAATACAATAAATTACCTTGTAAATTTTTTGCAAAAGTAATCGGGGATGATTGTTTATAAGCTTCCGGATCATCCTGTGGCAAGCCCATGTATCGCTCAGTATAGATATTATCATAAAAATGTTGATCTGTGACCGGCGATCCGGCGATGCCGGTTTTGTAAATTTCAGGATATCTAAATAACAGATTCAACGTCATGGCCCCACCTCCGCTGTGACCGTAAACAGCTATACGGGATGAATCAATAAACGGCCATTTCAATATTTCCTTTGCAGCCATTGCCTGATCACGACTGTTGGTGACACCTATTTTTTTGTAGATCGACATACGCCATGCCGTGCCTTTGAAGACGGGTGTGCCGCGGTTGTCCATTGCGATACCGATATAGCCCCTGGGAATCAACGATGCGATGTGTCCATTGAAATTGGGTAGGTCGTTTGCAACGGCTGAGGCAGGTTCACCGTAAACGAAGAAAAACAATGGATACTTTTTGCCTGGGTCAAAATCTTTTGGCTTGGCCATAATACCATCCATCGTGATGCCATCGACGGTGGTCACTTTAAACTTCTCAAGATTAAAAGGCAGCATGGGATCGTTGAATTGATCCGCTTGCAAAGGGTAAATCTTTTTATGATCCGGTAAATGGACAAGCCGTACATTGAATTGACGATGTATGTTGGCATTGAAATGCCGGGCATATTTACCATCCGGGGAAAATGAATAATTATTAGTCCCATCAAAAATGAATGGAGTAACCCGGATACTGTCGGCAGTATTAATATTTGTTTTATATAGATATCGTTGCGTAGCATCGTAAGGACTTGCCTCAAAATAAACATCACCGGTCGTAGCATCGTAAGCAGATAGATCTGCATCATAATTACCCGGAGTCAGTATTTTTTCTTCTTTACCATCCCTGGATACTTTATAGATGTGCAACCATCCTTCTTTCTCCTGGGTACGAATAAAATATTTACCATCCTGAGTCCACCTCCACCAGGGTGCGTCCCAGTCCAGGGGATTAAAAGGCTGTATCCACCCATTCTCTACTTTTTCATTATGAGTATTCGTCGCATGACCAGACATGGCATTACATAAATAAAAATGACCTTCATTTTGTAATCGGTTGAGCTGAAAGACCATGACATCGGTATTGCCAGCCCAGGTCATACGCGGTATATAGTTATTGGCAGGATCTCCGGGTATGTTCATCCAGACCGTTTTCTTAGAACTAAGATCGATCACTCCGATTTTTACAGACGACGGTGACTCACCCGCTTTGGGATATTCTACCGCTTTGGTAAAGGGATATAATGAATCTGTATTATTTATCAATAAATGAAACTTTGTTTTAGTAGCGTCTGTCCGCCAAAAAGCAATATGCTTACTGTCGGGACTCCAATCAAATCCATCCCGTACCCCAAGCTCTTCTTCATAAGCCCAATCAAAAGTGCCGTTGATAATACGATCGGTGCCATCTTTGGTAAGTGGAAGGATCTTATTCGTTCCAAGATCTTCCAGGTAAAGATTATGCTTGCTTACATACGCTATGTATTTACTATCGCTGGAAAATTTTGCAAACTGTAAAGAGGAAGATTCCAACCCTTTACCTATTTGCTTACCAATTCCGGTTTTTAAATCATAATACCAATAATCTCCCTTTGTTTTCGCACGCCAGACTCTGAATGAATTGGTATACACTAATATTTTCGTCCGATTCTGATTCCATACAATATTTTCAATACCGGTGGTAAGGCCCGATGTATTGATTTGATCTGCGGTAAGGATTAGTTTTTTACTATTGAGTGAATCCGGATTGTAAATTTGAATACCATCACTTTCATTGACCCAAAATAAATGAGAATCAGGAATCCATTTGAGACGATTAATATTAATACCGGCCTGTTGGCCTGCTATTCCAATGGTCCATAAACTCAATAATACAGCAAAACGAATTTTCATAGCCGCTAATTTATATAAGTTTAGACTATGGAAAAAGGTGATATTTAAATCGAAGAAAAACGCCTCTTAAGAGATGCCCAGCATCCGTCCAGAGAATCAACAAAAAGTACGCAGAATTATTTTTTTAGCAAATCCCGGATTTCTGTCAATAAAGACTCCGTCGTAGTAGGAGGTGCCGGAGGCGCAGATAGTTTAGCTTTTGCCGCAGCTTTTACCAATAAAAATACCGGAAAGGCTACCAGAATAAAATCAATGACAGTTTGTAAAAATTTACCAATGCCAAATACCAGGGCGGGAGCAATCTCTTTTCCATCCGGCCCGACGACAGCAGCTTTAAGGACATATCCCCATTCCTTGATATTGTAATGGAAGATCGCACCGATGATGGGCATCAGAATGTCATCGACCAATGAACTTACGATCTTTCCAAATGCAGCACCGATGATGACAGCGACCGCCAAATCGAGGACATTGCCTCTCTGTATAAAATTTTTAAATTCTGAGAACATAATGTTTTAAGGTTTTAGTTATGATGGTAAATATAATAAAAGGCCTGTTCGCAAGGTAATAGACAATCAAGTTTTATCATTTTGATAACGAGCGCGTTCCGCGAGTAACTATTCTATTTCCTTTATCTTTGTACGATCTGACCATCAGTTATTCTTAAATGAAAATAGCCTTTGCATTTTTATTTTCTTTTGCATCTACCTTTTCCATCTCTGCACAGGAATCCCGCCTTGCTGAACAATATTATCAAGACGGGGAATACGAGAAGGCGGGTATCCTCTATTCTAAATTATTGGAGCAAAATAAAAGTCAAACCTATCTCTTCAATCGCTTGGTTGATTGCCTGATTTTTCAGGAAAAACTACAGGACGCCGAGACGATTGTAAAAAAACAACTCAAAGCATATCCCGAAGAAGCTGGCAATTATGTCGTGTATGGAAGTCTGTTGGAAAAAACAGGTCATGCAGATCAGGCCGCCGAACAATTTAAAAAAGCGATAGACAAAGTACCCAATGATCGCAACAAAATCATGACGTTGGCCGGCACCTTCAGTACCATGACCAAATACGATGAAGCCATAGCTACGTATCAAAAAGGAGTTAGGGTTTTCAACGATAAAGAAATATTTCCATACCTGTTGGCAGAGATCTATCGTCGCAAAGGAGATATTCCCAATATGATTAAAAACTATCTCATCAGTCTTGATGCTGATCCACAACGAATGGCCACTATTCAGGGCAATTTTCAGCGTGTCTTTGGGCAGTCGGACTATATGGAATTGCAAAAACAACTGTACGCTTTGATTCAAAGCGATCCGATCGCAATTCATTACCCTGAAATGATGCAATGGGCGATGATGCAAACCAAGGATTATATGGGTGCTTTGAGACAAGCGCGCTCACTGGATATCATACTGCAGGAAAATGGGAATAGGCTGTATTCAATAGGCTTGATTGCCAGGAACGCAAGTGAATGGGATGCTGCCATTAAAGCGTTTGATATTATTACCAAGGAAAAGGGTCCCCAGTCCACTCTATACATCGATGCAAAAAAAGAAGGACTCGCTTGTCGCCGGGAAAAGATTAAACAATCAGCAAGTCCGACTACTAAAGAAGAACTCAAAGATCTTGAGCACGATTATGAAACTTTCATTACCGAATTTGGAAAAAACAGAACAACGGCCAATATCATAATTGAACAAGCCGAACTCGAAGCTCTCTATATAAATGATATCTCCAAAGCCATCCATCTTCTCGAAGAACTCATCGCTTTACCCGCCATACCCAAAAACTCTTTATCGCAGGCCAAACTCAATCTGGGTGATTATTACCTCATCCAGGGCGATCCCTGGGAATCAACCCTTTTATATTCACAAGTAGACAAAGCACACAAAGAAGACCAATTGGGCGAAGACGCCCGGTATCGCAATGCCCGGTTATCTTATTTCAATGGTGATTTTGCCTGGGCGCAAAAACAATTTGACATTCTCAAATCAGCAACTTCCAGGTTTATCAGTAATGATGCGATTGATCTATCCGTCTTCATCATGGACAATATGGCAGAAGACAGCGTGGCCATGCCTTTACAATACTTTGCCGCTGCAGAATTATTAGCATTTCAAAATAAATACGATGCCGCTTTGGAAAAACTGGATTCGATTACGATCCTCTGGCCTAATCATGATATCATCGACGATGTACTCTATCAAAAAGCGCAGATTTACAGTAAACTAAAACAATGGGGTGACGCAATACCACTGTATCAAACCGTTGCCGAAAAATACAAAGAAGGTATTCGTGCAGACAATGCATTATTTGCACTTGCCCAGATCTATGACTACCGTCTGGATAATAAAGAAAAAGCCAAGGAACTGTACGAAAAAATATTCATTGACTTTAACAGCAGTACATTTGCTGTCGATGCAAGAAAAAGGTTTAGGGTACTGAGAGGAGATAAATTGCAATAAGGCGAATTTTATTCGACCTACATTCCCATTCCCATCCTTCTCTAAATATTAACTTTTTTTATAATATATTTTCTTATTTTTGATCTCGAATTTTATGATCCCTTTTTCGAGTGTAGATCGCAGTGAGTATATAACTAAATTAAAATCTCACAGAGTTAATATCCTGGTCATCGGTGGTGGCATTACAGGAGCTGGTATTTTACTTGATGGAGTCAATCGGGGCTTTGATATAGCATTATTAGAAAAACATGATTTTGCTCACGGTACCTCGAGTCGATCTACCAAGCTCATCCATGGAGGATTGCGCTATCTCAAAAATTTTCAATTTGGTTTAGTCAAAGAAACCGGTAAAGAAAGAGCCATTGTCTACAGCAATGCCCGTCATCTTGTAGAAAAGTGTAAAATGCTATTGCCTTTTTATAAAGGAAATGAACTCGGCCCCATCAGCACATCGGTCGCACTGTGGATGTATGACTACCTGGCGTCTGTATCAAAAAATGAACATAAACTGATGCTCAAGAGAGCCACGTCTCAAAAGACAGAGCCATTACTAAAAGATGATAAACTAAAAGGAGCCGGTCTCTATTATGAATACAAAGTAGATGATACCCGACTTACTTTGGAAATAATTAAAAAAGCGGTTGAAGGAGGTGCTACTGCATTAAACTATATGGAAGTAACTGGTTTCCTGTACGAAAATGGTAAAGTAAACGGAGTCCAGGCTATCAACAAACTCAACGGAGAAATGATAGAAGTGCGAGCCGATTATGTGGTCAATGCTTCCGGGCCCTGGACAGATAAAGTCGCCGGAGAAGATGTAGTTCAACGCGGTTCCAAGAAAATCATTTTATCGAAAGGAGTCCACATTGTATTGCCTTTTAACAAACTTCCATTAAAACAACCTGTTTATTTTGAATCAGAAGTGGATCACCGCATGGTCTTTGCCATACCTCACCATAGTTATACTTACATCGGTACGACGGATACACCTTACGATGAAGAAATCGATACACCCCATGCCACCAGGCAAGAGGTAGAATATCTGATCAGAAGTGCTAATTCCATCTTTAATGCAAATCTGAATTCTGATCATGTAAGCAGCACCTGGGCAGGTCTCAGACCATTGATCTATCAGGAAGGAAAGAAATTTAGTGAACTTGCCCGTAAAGATGAAGTATTTAAAAGCGAAAGCGGACTCATCAGCATTGCCGGAGGTAAACTTACCGGTTACCGAAAAATGGCCGAGCGGGTCATTCAGGCCATCATCAGTGAATTTAAATCGCATCCGGAGAAAACAATGCCTGTCTTACATGAAGGTGCTTTGACGGATCTGGCCAATGTAAGCGGATCGGAATTTAAATCGGATGACGAGTATCGCAATCTATTAAACTATAGTATCTCCCTGCATACTCATTTGCAAGTCGATGAAAAAACCATGTCGGTTTTATTTAAAAGATATGGAAACAATACGGAGCAAATCATTGCATTGGCTGAAACATTCAGAGATAAAATAAACGATCCTTATTTAAGATTGTCATTGGGTGAATTGAAATATGGTATCGATCAGGAAATGGTATGTCACATTTCTGATTTTTTGATTCGTCGTACAGGGCAATTATACTTTGGAAGAGAAAATATTAAAACGTACCTCAGCCCCCTTTGCGATTTACTGAAATCCGAACTCACGCTGTCTGATGATCAAATCAATAAAATGAAATCAGAGTTTGAACAAGAATATGATCTCGTCATGAAATGGAAACAATAACGTACGAAGTAAAATTGTAATTTGCACAATCCTCATCGTAATTGGTATGTCGTAATTCGTAAATAGCATGGATCGTCGTAATTTTAATAAAACCTTATTAGGAAGCAGTTTTTACATCATGTCTCCTAAATCTGTATCGGGTCAAAAAAACAATTATCTATCGGCCGGAGACCGGGTCGGTATGATTTGTCCTGCAGGTATCATTTCTCAGGATCGTCTGGACAAATCATTAAATAATATCAAAGCACTTGGCCTGGAACCAGTTTTGGGAAAACACATTCTCGAAACTTCGGGTTACCTGGCCGGATCCGATGCGAATCGGCTTGACGACCTGCACGGCATGTTTGAAGACAAGAGCATCAAAGCGATATGGTGTATACGGGGTGGTTATGGTTGTACCCGTTTGCTTCCTTATCTTAATTATGATGTAATATCCAACAACCGAAAATTACTCCTTGGATACAGTGATGTGACAGCCTTGCATCATGCGTTGTATACCAAGCTTGGTATGCATTCATTGCATTCACCGGTTGGTGCATCGGATATGACAGACTTTACGCTCAACCATCTGAAGCCGGTCCTATTTGGAAAACCGGGAGATCGGGTAGATGTAGGAATCAGTACAGAGAATGATGATCTTTTTACTGCCGGTGGTAAATCTACTTTCGAAAGATATACTATACGTGAGGGTGCATGCGAAGGTATACTCTGGGGAGGTAATCTATCTTTACTGGCCGCCCTCGCCGGTACCGAATTTACCAGAATTAAAAAAGATTTTATTCTTTACGTAGAGGATATCGAAGAAGCACCCTATCGCATTGACCGGATGTTGACTCAATTGTTTCAGTGGATTCCCCAGGCAAAATTAAAAGGCGTGATTTGTGGTGTCTTTGAAGGATGCGAGAGAAAAGAAGAATCAAATTCATTTACATTAAAAGAAGTGATACTGGATCGTGTAGCCAGATTGCAGGTGCCGGCGGTCTACGGATTTCCCTTTGGGCATATTTCCAATCAATGCACTATCCCGATTGGAGCCAAAGCCGGTTTTGATACCCGTGATTTTAAACTCAAGATTACCTTGCCTTGAAGCTAGCGATTCATTCATTTATCTTACATACCCGCAAAGTATTTACTACATCACATGGTAGTGCACATTTCAGAAGATGTATGATCATCGAATTATCTCATCAGGGATATAGCGGCTATGGGGAGGCTACTGAGATACTCTATTATGGTAAAGATCTGGACCGAATGATTGCATTGGTGAAGTCCCATCAAACCTGGGTCGAGTTATTGAATATCATAGATCCCGTATCGCAATATCAGCTGTTGTTAGAAAAGTTTCATTCTGACCGATTTGTATTGTGTGCCCTGGATATGGCATATCATGATTTGTATGGAAAAATGATGGGAAAACCTTGTTGGCAATTATGGAATTTAAACATTGACCATTCTCCATTATCCAGTCTGACCGTGGGCATCCAATCCATACCCGAAATGCTTACACATATTGATGAAAACCCATGGCCGATCTATAAGGTTAAGCTGGGTACCCATAACGATATGGAAATTATGAAGGCCATTCGAGCCCATACCGATAAGCCATTGCGGGTGGATGCCAACGCCGGATGGTCTTTGGCTCAATCCATCGAGTATAGCAGTATTCTCAAAGAATTACAGGTTGACTATATCGAACAGCCACTTGCAATGGAAGATTTTGATCAAATGAAAGAAGTCTTTATTCGAAGTGCTTTGCCCCTGATCGCAGATGAATCATGTCATATACCGGAAGACGTCGAAAAATGCATTGACCATTTTCATGGCATCAATATCAAATTAATGAAATGCGGTGGATTGACACCTGCTCTGGAAATGATCTCTCTTGCACGAAAGTACAATCTAAAAATCATGATCGGGTGTATGACCGAAACCTCCATTGGCATTTCAGCGCTCGCCCAACTATTGCCTTTAGTTGATTATGCAGATCTGGATGGCTCGTTATTGATATCCAATGATCCTGCCAGGGGAGTCTTTCTTGATTATGGTAAAGCAATATATCCAAATACGAATGGTACCGGAGCCGAATTAATAAATAGTCATCTGATCCAATAAATATGTACGCAGAGAAAATACCCGGCAGATGTATTACCATCGATCAAAAACAGTATCTATACTTTGGAGGAACATCTTATCTGGGTATGCATGCACGACCGGATTTTGGTGCACTGGTAACAGAAGGAATACAGCTCTTCGGTACCAATTATGGAGCCAGTCGTCATGGAGCAGCCATTACGGTTTTTTATGAAGCTGAAACCAAAATGCAGACGTGGCTGGAAGCTCCTGCATGTGTATGGGTTTCGTCTGGTACATTAGCTGGAAGATTGGCTCTGGCTGTATTGGGTGATGATTACCAATATCATTATATGCCCAATACCCATGTGGCGATCCATCCGTTTTTTGATCATCACACCCCGGGTTCATTGAACGGTGCCGTCGAAGATACGTTGGATTTAATTTCAAATAGTGCATTCGATCAACATGTCATTGCTATGAATACATTTGATTCACTTACTGCTTCGGCTCTGCCCTTGGATTGGATACAACGCATACCGAAAAATAAAAAAGTTATTTTATTGATCGATGATTCTCATGGGATAGGTGTCGTGGGCAATCGTGGTCAGGGGATGTATTCAATGATATCTTCTCTTCATGAGGATACGATCATGATATCCTCCTTAGGTAAAGGAATGGGTTTACCGGCCGGAGTCATTGCAGGGCCTGTTGAGTTTATTGCAGCATGTAAGGCACATGGAATGTTTGGCGGAAGCAGTCCTTCGATACCGGCCTATTCGTATGCCTATCTTCACGCAGATACTCTTTATCAAAATGCACGGCAAATCGTAACCCATCATATGACCACATTCAATCAAAGCCTGAGGACAGATCTGTTTAGCTATACAAGCGGATTTCCGATCTATTACACTAAACAGGATTCGATTGCTGATTACCTGATGATGCAGGGAATTAAAATCCCTTCCTTTTCCTATCCCAGGCCTGTAGACAAAAAATATACACGCATTATTTTACATGGTTTGCACACGGCAGAGGATATTCATACTTTGGCTCAATTACTTGCTAACTATTAATATGTCGTTAATCACGGACGAGATCAAAAATCATTTATCGAAGGATGCACAATTAAAAACATTAATCGATACAATACCCACTCCACGTTTTATGATGAGCCGGGCCATTTTAAGTCATTCACTCATCGAGTCCATTACCTATCAGCAACTTTCGATCAAAGCTGCCGCTGTGATTTTTGATCGGCTATTATCAAAATTTGAAAACCGACAAATAGACCTTGCTAAACTCGCACGCATGCGTACGACGACCTTAAGAGGAGTAGGACTATCCTTTCAAAAAGCAGATTATGTAAGAAACATCGCTAATTTTTTTTTAGCTAAAGAAAACCAGGTGGTAGATTGGCATTCGCTACCTGAAGATGAATTAATCAAAAGATTGACCGTTATCAAAGGGGTAGGTGTCTGGACTGTACAAATGATCATGATCAGCCCCATGGCCAAGCTCGATGTATTTCCTCACCAGGATCTCGGTATACAACAAGGCATGATTAATTTATACGGTATCAAAAAATCAGGCAAAGAATTAATCACTAAAATGAATAAACTTTCGGAACCCTGGAAACCCTATCGGACAGTGGCTTGTTTGTATTTGTGGAGGTGGAAGGATGGTAAATAATAGTGCGTGCTTTCCGTTTGCATGAATTAGAGTTCTTAAATTTAATATTTAATAAAAATTATTCCTCATAATGATTCCTTTCATTTTAGCGGCCATCATCACTTTTATTCTAGGAGTTTTTTTTGTTACTAAAAATAAAATATCAGTTTCAAGGATGTTCTTTACGATGACAGCAGTGTTTGTCCCAACTTCTTTTATGAGTAATTTAATAATAGCAGGTAATATGATCATTCCAATATTATTTGCATTTGTTTGGATATTGATCGTGCAATAGATTGGAATAAAGATTGGCAAGTTTATAAAGACCAGATTGGGGCAATAGAATATTAAATATTTAAAGAACTATATTCTCATACCAGCACATCTTTCACCACTTTACCCGCGACATCGGTCAATCTATATCTCCTACCAAGATGTTTAAAAGTAAGCCTTTCGTGATCTAAACCCATTGTATGCAATAGGGTCGCATGGAAATCATTTACATGCATAGGATCCTTTACGATATTATATCCAAATTCATCGGTCTCACCATAGGTAAATCCGGGCT
Source organism: uncultured Saprospiraceae bacterium (assembly GCA_937867195.1). Taxonomy (GTDB): domain Bacteria; phylum Bacteroidota; class Bacteroidia; order Chitinophagales; family Saprospiraceae; genus JADJLQ01. The sequence goes on from CALMKY010000035.1 coordinate 16,788, forward strand.
TGACACCTCCACCGGCCATCCAGATACTAAAACATCTTGGATGATGATCGCGACCATAATCATCCGGCTTTAGTTTTCCCTGACAATAATTCGTACGTCCAAATTCAGATCCCCAGATCACTAAGGTCTCATCCAGCAATCCACGTTGCTTAAGATCTTTGATCAAAGCTGCCGATGCACGATCGGTATCTTCAGCTTGCATGCGCAGATCACCCGGAAGGTTACCATGCGTATCCCATCCCTGGTGATAAAGTTGAACGAATCTCACGCCCGATTCAGAAAGTTTGCGGGCGAGCAATGCATTGGCTGCATAGGTACCGGGCACCAAACAATCAGGACCGTACATCTTGACGATGCTATCGGGCTCATGAGATATATCGGTCAGTTCCGGCACCGCCGTCTGCATGCGATACGCCATTTCATATTGTTCGATCTTAGCTTTTATTTCGGGATCTCCAAATGTTTGATAAGAAGACGCATTGAGCTTGGATAATTGATCGAGTTGATCCCGACGATCTTTGCGGTCCATGCCCTGGATATCATTTAGATACAATACGCGTTCGTCACTATTGCTAAATTGGACTCCCTGATGCACACTATCCAGAAATCCATTCGTCCACAATTTAGAATAAACCCCTTGACCGTTACCCCTGCCTCTTGATAATAACACACAGAACGCAGGAAGATTTTTATTTTCACTGCCCAGACCATAGGATAACCATGCGCCCATACTCGGTCTATTGCCGGTCTGTGCTCCGGTCTGCATAAACGTAAGTGCCGGATCGTGATTGATCGCTTCAGTATGCAATGTATGGATCATGCACATCTCATCGGCCACACTAGACAGGTTTGGAAATAATTCGCTCATCCAAATACCTGACTTACCATATTGATTAAATTTAAAAAACGAGCCGACTAGCGGAAATTTTTCCTGGTTAGCAGTCATACCGGTGAGCCGCTGACCATTCCGTATGGATGCCGGAAGATCCTGGCCAAACATATCGGCAAGTTTAGGTTTATAAGACCAGGTCTCTAATTGAGAAGGGGCGCCATTTTGGAAAAGATAAATGATGCGTTTTGCTTTTGGAGCAAAATGGGGTAAGCCGGTGGGTAATGCTGCGGTTTCGCTATTGCTAAACATATCTTTAACCAATAAAGAACCCAATGCCATGCTGCCGATGGCCATACCGGTGCGACCCAGGAAATGCCTGCGCGTGATATTGAAACGATGGTTTAGATATTCATTCATTTAAATAGATGTTGAATTGATGAAATGCGGAATTGTAGAATTGTCTGAAGCTTTTACAATTACTTTCTCAATTCTTTAAGTATAAATTTAATGATTTAAATGAAATTTTACACTTTTGTCAGTGAAGGATTTTCTTAGGCTTAAAAACAAATCAAAAGTCATTTTTTATCCCCGCCCCAATTCAAACTTCAGGCATAGTCGCAGTGTGAAATTTAAATTTTGTAATTCTAATCATTTTTTTCAATAGCCTAAAAAACGTCTCCTCAAATTTCATGCATCTACCATTGATCGGGAGGTACCCAATTCAAACCAGCTCTAGAGATTTAATTTAGTAATATGCTTTGGGTTTGAAATGGGTCAGGGAATTATCTTTTTAAATATTCGAAAAATTATTTCAGCAACCATCTGGGTTTTGCCTTCACCACTTTTTTATAAACCGGGCAATCTTCGCTATGACATCCGGGTAGATAACCTGTACTCATGAGGAATTCATTTACAATTTCACCTCCGGTAAACCGAAAAGATTTTTTAAATATTTTTACCCATTCCTCTTTCGTCTTTGGATGATGATGATCGAGCCAGGCACCGAATGAGCCATACTCTTTTTGCAATTGTTTGATCACTCCTGCATTGTATACCGCGGCTTGTATTTTAAGTCGATTGCGAATAATGCCCGCATCAGACATCAATCGATCCATATCAGGGTCTTTGTATCGAGCAATGCGATTGATATTAAAATCATGATACGCTCTGCGAAAGTTTTGCTCTTTGAGTAAGATCGTATTCCAGCTGAGTCCAGCCTGGTTGATCTCAAGGATTAATCTTCCAAATAATTCATCATCGGTATCGATTGGAAAACCATAGGCGGTATCATGGTACATGCGGTGCACATTAGTCTTGTCTTGTGCTAATGAAAATTTGCAATAAGGATGAGAAGGTGACATGAGATGTACAGAATATTAGACCGTCACCGGGAAAGGATTAATTAAAATCTAATTGGCTATTCATATTATAAATCCATACCAGCATCAAGATGAATAAAAGGATAAAAAAGAAAACCAGGCCAAACCATTTTCCTTTTACTGAATAATTAACTTTCTTTTCCATGATGATGCAAAGAAACGGCAAATTTTACTATTTCCCAATGTTTTAGGTCAATTCAAATCTATGCCTAAAGTCATATTCAAAATATTCGTATATAAAGAAATAAATATTAAATTA
>CALMKY010000036.1 GCA_937867195.1 uncultured Saprospiraceae bacterium
ATAAACTGTCCTTATATACCGGCACATTTTCAAAGATGGCTTTGATCAGTGTTTGCTGCGGCTGGTTCATCGATACAGCAAAAGCTTTCCCTTTTTCAATACCCTTGAGCATCACGATCGCGTCCTTCAGCGAGCCCTGAGGTCCGAGTATGAAATCTTCAACAATGCGCCATCCTGTTCCGGTCGAAATTCGCCCACAAAAAACCGGATTGTCTGAATGCAATTGAGGCAGGGAAAAACCGGTACAGCGCCAGCCAGATGGGCATTTGCATAACCATAGGCATGCATCCTCCGAGTGGATTGACTCCAAACTCCCGGTAGACTTTCATAGATTCCATCTGTTGTTGCTGGGCATCATCTTTGTATTTTTCCTTTAAACTGGCAAGTTCTGGTTTGAGAGCCGCCATCTTTGCCTGGGAATGTAACATTTTATAACTCAATGGAAACAACACCAATTTAACGATCAACGTCAGTAGCATAATGACCAATCCTTTATTACTAAACAAATGAGATAAAGCATTAAACACAGGCCTGATGACCCATTTATTGATGGTTCCCAGGATGCTTGAGCCAAATCCTACAATATTTTCCAACTGATTTCCTTCAGCCCGTAGTTTGTCAAATTCATTGGGACCCAATATAAATTTCATACTGGCTGATGCATTATTTTGGATTGGGATATCCAGGGTGGTATTTTCTTTTACCAGATATTGGTCTGTGTTGGTACTGGCGGTTGACTCCAATTTTACATTCTTAAAAGATTCTTCCGATATCAATGTTGTATTGAAAAATTGTTGAACGTGTGAAACCCATTTAGTATTTCCTGTGACCTGTTTAGCATCGTCGTTTCCATATTTAATATGAGTCGCATCCCCATCCACTGGTTTGTACATTTGAGTGGCATAAGTCTTTTCGAAATTTGCACTTTTCTCTTGAGGTGCGATTAAATTTTGCCATTCAAGCGTAGCGGCAGAACCCGACATTCCTGTAGTTTCGATTTTGTAACCAAGCTGATATTCAGTTGGCAATAATTTGTAGACTTGTCTTATTGAATTATTTTGAGGTGTAGTGGCTAAAAACTCAATGGTATTGGCTTCGGGTTTATTAATATGAAATAATATTTCTTTTGTGTTGATAACGGTAGAACCTGTGAACTTTACATTCCATTCGTTGGCTGGATTACTCAAAAGATAAACAGGTGATTTGAGATCAGGACCCTTTTTCTGCTCTGTCATTTTAAAATATTTCTTGAGCTCAACCCGGGTGATTTTTCCTCCGAAATTATTGAAGGTAATTTTCATCAAATCATTTTCCAAACTTACTTCCTGTGGTTTGTTGGTCGAATCACCATTGAAACCATTTTGAGGCAGTAAACTTTTCATGACGGCGGCATTGGTATCAGGTTTCATCAAAGCCCGTTTGATGCTATCTTGCCTAAATTGAATCTGAGCTATTGAATCCTGGACACGTTGTTTTTCTATTTGAGCACGGTTACTCTTGGTAGAAAAATACGACCACACCATCAAGACCACGAAAATCAAAGCAAAACCTATTATATTATTACGATCCATTTTTATTGCTGTATAAAGAGCCGCAAAGGTACTGATAGTTTAAGGGGTAGGCAAGAAAAGTAAGATGAAGGTTTATAATGGAGCGATCAATTTTAAACTATTGAGGATCAATCATTAAACTCAATATGAAGAGTTCCGGGTATTTTATATCTTACCTCAGAAATGCTTTTGTATATACCATATCGTTTTAGAATACTTTCCATTTTATGTTTGCTTACCACCCTTACTTATCTCGATCGCATTTGCATTTCTATAGTAGGTGTAAGAATAAAATCTGAATTTTCGCTCAATAATGAACAATTCGGGTGGATTTTGGCTGCTTTTTCCTTGGCCTATGCTTTGTTTGAAATTCCTTCTGGTTGGTTAGGAGATCGTTTCGGGCCTAAAAAAGTATTTATCAGGATTGTATGGTTGTGGTCAGTATTTACTGCTTTCACCGGTCTTGCGAGCGGATTGCTTTCATTGATCGTCATTCGGTTTTTATTTGGAGTCGGCGAAAGCGGAACATATCCTAATGCAATCATTGCCGTATCCAGATGGTTTCCGGTCAGTGAAACAGGGAGGGCCTTAACCTGGGTGGGCATTGGTTCACAAATTGGTTCAGCCATAGCCCCGTTATTAATTACACCTATTGCCATCCATTTCGGATGGCGTATGAGTTTTTATACATTGGCATTTATTGGATTGGTGTGGATTGGGATATGTTATTTGTGGTTCAAAGATTTTCCCGATCAATTTAAAAATATACATTCAGAAGAAAAAGAATTTATCCAGACCAATAGCCGGTATCGTACATCACACTCAATACAGTCTCTTACAGCCATCCTTAAACACCGCAATGTGTGGATGATCATGGGCATGTATTTTTGTTATCAATGGGCTCAGTATTTTTTTGTGGCCTGGATGCCGATTTATTTACAACAGGGAAGGGGGTTTACAGAGACACAATCAAAACCTATTATTACTTTTTTATTCCTGGCCGGAATTCTGGGATTTTTTTTGGGAGGCTTTTTTAGTGAATGGATTGTCAAAGTAAGAGGCATAAAAGTCGGAAGGCGGATAACCGCTTTTTGCAGCATGTTTCTTTGCGCTATATTCACCTTGATTGCTGCTTTTATAAAAAACGATTCATTGAGTTCTTACAGTCTGATGCTATCTAATTTTGCTTTTGCGTTTGGAGTTATGACCTCGTATGCCGTTTGTGCAGACATAGGCAAAAACAATACGGGCACCGTAACGGGAGCTATGAATTTTGCCGGACAGATGGGAGCTTTTTTTCTTGCACTCTTGTTTGGAAAAATCGCTGATCTAACTCATAGCTTTCAAATTCCATTGTTCGTCGTAGCGTGCATACTTTTGTTAGGCAGCTCATTTTGGTTTGTAATCGATCCTGAAAAGAGTACCGAAGATTGAATGAAATAATGTATTGATTATATGAGAAATTTTTTTGTTTATTTAGGATTGGTTCAATGTCTTGCAGTGAAAGGTCAAATCATAAACTTGTTGAAAGATCAAACGGTACGCGAATTCAATAGTGAACTATCCGGTGAGTCAGCCAAAAGAAATCTGGAATACATCACCAGACTTCACCGGATGCGAGGTTCCTCTGCATTTGAACAAGCCATTGATTTCATAGCTGAGAAACTCAAAGATTATCATCTTGAAAACATAGAAGTAATTAAAATACCAGCCGATGGAAAGATTTATTATGGCACCCAACTTTCAAGGCCTGCATGGGACGCAGAATTTGCAGAACTATGGGAATTGGATCATGAAAATAAACCACTTACCCGGGTTGCTGATTGGGAGTCAATGCCCATCACACTAGCGGAAGATAGTGAGTCTGGTGATGTGACGACAGAACTCATAGATATCGGTGAGGGAACGCAAGATATTAACTATATAGGTAAAACTATTTCAGGCAAATTGGTACTTACATCATCCTCGCCTGGCTCTGTGGCTGATTTAGCAGTAGGAAAATATAAAGCAGCCGGTATTATCAGCTACCAACAAAATCAAAAAACAGCTTGGTCCAACGAAGATGAAAATCTAATTCGATGGGGGCATTTCGAGACTTTTTCAAGTAATCACTCATTTTGTTTTATGATTTCTCTTCATCAGGCTCGACTGTATAAAGCCCGGCTTCAACATGGAGAAAAAATAATGATGCATGCTATTGTAAAAGCAGGAAAGCATAGCGGTTTTTACCATATTCTTACGGCTACCATTCCTGGGGCTGATGAAAAATTAAAAAATGAGGAAATAACATTTAGTTGTCATTTGGATCATCAAAGGCCCGGAGCCAACGATAATGCAAGTGGAAGTGTCACCATATTAGAGATAGCCCGTACTATGAAAAAATTAATTGATGAAAAGCGAATGGAAAGACCCATGAGAACGTTGAGATTCATTTGGTCCCCTGAGATAGAAGGTACACTCGCTTTATTAAATAGTACACCAGCTCTGACTTCTAAAATAAAAGCCAATATACATATGGATATGGTTGGCGGTGGTCAGGTTACAAAATCAATTTTTCATGTAGCAGGTGGACCTAAAAGTCTTCCATCATTTGTGACAGGCCTCGGAGAAGCTATAGGAGCCTATGTAAACAGTGAAACAGATGCATTCGCCAGTGGTTATACTTATCAATATTCTTTTATTTCCGAGGAAGGCGGTAAAGAACCACTGCAAGCGGTATTAGGTCAATTTCATATGGGCAGTGATCACGAAGTTTATGAAGAAGGTTCATTTAAAATTCCCAGTATTTATTTACATGACTGGCCTGATCGATACATACATACTAATTTTGATGTTCCTGCAAACATCGACCCGACAAAATTGAAAAGAGCCGGGTTCATTGGCGCAGCCAGTGGATTGGTGGTGGCTAATCTTACTGCACAAAGCGTAGGAGCTATATGGGAAATGCTTCGAAGGCAATCTTTGAACAGGACATCACAGGTTTTTGGCCAACTATCCGAGGTGCCCATCAAAGAAAAAGATAATCTGTGGAGACAACATATTAATTACGAAAGAAAGCTCTTTGAATCAATTCACCAATTCTCTGCAATCTCTCCAACCATCGAGGAGGAAGCAAACAAATTCTACACATGGATTGAAAAAATGAATCCAGTCAAAACAGAACCGGATCCATCGACACATGTTGGAGTCATCGTATATAAAAGGAATACATCGATCAAACGTCCTATGTCTGTATTTGGATATGATTATTTGAGTCACCATCTGGGTAAAGAAAAAGCCAATAACTTAAAACTACTTTCTTTCGAAGGCATATGGGGACATGAATATGCTTATGAAGCACTCAATTTTGTAGATAGCTTTCGTACGGTTAGAGAAATACGCAATGCACTTTCAGCAGAATTCGGACCTGTACCTTTGGAGATGGTAGAGGATTATTTAGCAGCATTAGAAAGCATTCAAATCATTGAAAAGTTAAAGTAATCGCAGGGCGATACTTGAAGCCAAATGTACTTGCTATAAAGCCACCCAAGCGATATTTGATTTGTTTTACTATTTCATTTTCCTTTAATTTTGTTTTCCTATTGAAAAATCTTTGGACATTAAATAAATACTTTGCAAAGTATAAGTGGAGATTCATAGCCGGAATCATATTCGTTTTGTTGATGAATTATTTCCGCATTGTGCAGCCACAGACGATTGGCAAAGCATTGGACCTGGTGGTCGCAGAATTAAAAAATCCGTCTGCTGATACAGCCACCCTCTTAGGACCCAAATTAGTCAAGTTTGCCTTGGTGGTCTTTGGTTGTGCGGTGCTGATGGGTTTGTTTATGTATTTCATGCGCCAGACGATTATCGTCATGTCCCGGTTAATTGAGTACGATATGCGGGAAGTTATTTACAATCATTACTCCAACCTGGATCAAAGTTTTTATCGGAAGCAAACGACCGGAGATCTGATGTCTCGGATTACAGAAGATGTCAATAAAGTGAGGATGTACCTGGGGCCGGCGATACTATACGCGATTGATTTGGGAGCATTGATTGTGATCGTGGTATTCAGTATGTTTAAAGTGGATACGGTGCTGTCATTGTATACACTATTGCCCTTGCCATTTTTGTCCATTTCAATTTATTACGTGAGCACAGTGATCAACAAAAGAAGCACAAGGATTCAACAACAATTGGCAAAGATTACTTCGATTGCGCAGGAAGTCTACAGCGGAATCAGGATAGTAAAATCATACAATAAGGAACAGGCAATGTCTGCGCTATTTGCAGAAGAAACCGAACATTATAAATTGTCTACCTGGGAATTGTCAAAAATCAATGCCATGTTTTTCCCCCTCATCATGTTGCTCACCGGTATTAGTACTGTTATTATTGTCTGGGCTGGAGCCTATCGAGTGCAATCGGGAGCCGTTACGACAGGAAATATTGCAGAGTTTGTAATTTATATCAATATGTTGGCCTGGCCGGTGACTGCCATAGGCTGGTTGGCTTCCATCATTCAACAGGCCGAAGCGTCGATGAAACGCATCAACGAATTTTTGAACATTCAACCCGCAGTGGAGACAACAGGCGTATTGAAACCCGATAAATTAAAAGGTCGAATAGATTTTAAAGATGTAAGTTTTACTTATGCCAATACAGGCATCACCGCCCTTCAAAATCTCTCATTTACTATAGAGCCGGGTAGCAGGGTAGCCATCATAGGTAAAACAGCTTCCGGTAAAACAACACTCGCTGAATTATTGCTTAGGCTGTTTGATATTCAACAAGGGCAAATATTGATTGACGGGATCGATATTAAAAAATATTCTTTAAGTGAACTCAGAAAAAAGATCGGTTATGTCCCGCAGGATCAATTTTTATTCTCTGAAAGTATAGAAGATAATATCCGATTGGGCGATGCTTCTAAATCAAATGAGGAGATACGTCTGGCAGCAAGCAATGCAGTCATCCTGAATGAAATTGATCGGTTACCTGAAAAAGAAAAAACCATCATCGGAGAAAGAGGAGTTACCTTATCAGGTGGTCAAAAACAAAGAATTTCGATTGCGAGAGCATTGGTAAAAGACCCTGATATATTACTATTGGATGATTGCCTGAGTGCGGTCGATACCAGCACGGAAAAAGCGATTCTTGAATCTTTTGATCAATCGTTAGCCAGCAAAACGGCTATTTTAATTACTCATCGCGTAAGCCACTTATATAATTTTAATCAGATTATTGTATTGGATAAAGGGCATGTTGCCGAGATGGGAACGCACGATGAATTATTGGAACAGAGAGGGATCTATGCTGAATTGCTTGAACAACAAAGATGGGAGGAGAAGGCCGGCGAATTAGTAGAATGATTGCATCCGAAGGCAATTTTTTGAAGTTTATTTATTTTTCGGTTGTATATCTTTACAATATGCCAGTCATTCGTTTTACCAAAGCACTTCGAAGATTTTTTCCGGATTTACGAGAGCTTCATTCAAGCAGTGAATCCATTGGCCAAATTATGGACGAAATCGATTCGCATTTTCCTGGTATCACAAATTACATTCTGGATGAGCAAAAATCATTGCGTAAACATGTCAATATCTTTATTGACGGAGAAATGATGAATGACCGGGAGCGACTCAGCGATCCAATAAGAATGAATAGTGAGATTTACATCATCCAGGCTTTATCAGGTGGATAATTTATCAATATCAATATCAATATAGTGAAATCAACAGTCTTAATCGGTACGCGCAAAGGATTCATAGCCTATGAATATAAAAACGAAACCTGGGAATTAATCAATTCTTCATTTCATGGTATACCGGTATCCATCGCATTTGCAGATGAAAGGAACGGAACCTGGTGGGCTGCTTTGGATCATGGACATTGGGGGGTTAAACTTCACAGATCTAAAGATCGAGGAAAATCATGGGAAGAAATAGTTGCGCCGGCCTATACCGAAGGATTGGAAATCAAACCGGGAGTTAAAGCAAGTACCAAATATATTTGGGCAATGGCGCATGGAGGTAAGGACTATCCGAATAGACTGTGGATCGGTACTGATCCCGGAGGCTTATTTAAAAGCGAAGACGGTGGAGATACTTGGCAGCTCAATGAGTCTCTTTGGAATCATCCCACACGACCAAACGGATGGTTTGGAGGAGGAAGAGATAATCCCGGAATTCATTCGATCGTAGTAGATCCTGATGATCATGATAGAATATTCATCGCCATTAGTTGTGCCGGTGTATTTGAATCCAAAGATGGTGGTGAATCCTGGATTATTCGGAATAAAGGCATGAAAGCAGAATTCCTTCCGAATCCTGATGCTGAGACTGGTTATGATCCACATATACTCGTGGCTGCTCCTTCCAATCACGAAGTGCTGTGGCAGCAGAATCACTGCGGCATTTATCGATCCGTGGATGGAGGTCATCAATGGGACGAAGTGGATCAAAAAGGAGGACCTGCTTATTTTGGATTTGCAATAGCTGTGGATGAAAAAAATCCTGACAGTGCCTGGGTAGCTCCTGCTATCGGCGACGAAAATAGAATTGCCATTGATGGAGCATTATGTATTTGTCGTACGGAGGATGGTGGCAAGACATGGAAAGCGTTGCGAAATGGCCTGCCTCAGGAAAATTCTTATGACCTGGTATACAGGCATGCACTGGCAGTATCCGGTAATGCTTTGATATTTGGAACCACCACCGGTAATTTGTTTTTCTCAAACAACCGGGGAGACGATTGGAAAGTGATCAGCAATTATTTGCCTATGGTACATTCGGTGCAATTTGTAGATTGAGTAATTATCTTATCTGGGATGTATCTTTGTGTCAAATGAGAATTACATCCGTTTGCATATTCATCAGTACGTTTTTTTATTATGGGTCTGCTCAAACAACCTATGGAAATGAATACCTCCAAATTGGTGTCGGGGCCCGTGCACTGGCTATGTCAGGAAGTGTTCATGCAAGTGTACAAGATGTCAATGCTGCATATTGGAATCCGGCGGCATTAAGTCGGCTGGATGTCCCTCTTCAACTAGGCCTTATGCATTCTGATTGGTTTGGCGGTGTGGGTAAGTATGATCACATCGGTATCGCAAAGACATTTAATAAAGATCAATACCGTGTGGGATCTATTAGCCTGATTCGCCTGGCAATCGATCAGATACCCAATACATTAAATCTGATAGGTCCTGATGGAAGTATCCGATTGGATAACGTAACAGAATTCTCAACCGCCGACTATGGAGTCTTGCTTAGTTATGCATCTGCTATAGGGCACGTCGAAGAAAATAAATCATTCAGATTAGGAGGTACGGTAAAAATCCTGAGAAGGGTAGTGGGACCTTTTGCCAATGCATGGGGTTTTGGAATGGACTTTGGCGGTTTATGGATAAAAAATAATTTGATAATTGGTATCCATGTCCGTGATTTGACCACCACATTTACCGGATGGCATTATACCTTCACGCAAGATCAAAAAATATTACTTCAAAAGACAGGTAATTTACTCCCTGTCAGCACGCTTGAAAAAACACCACCCAGTGTGGCGGGAGGCCTCCTGATGAAAATCAATGAGAATCATAAATTAACCATCCATCCTGAAATTGGCTTTACTGCTTATTTCGACGGAAAAAGGAATACGGTCATCTCTTCTAAAACGATCAGCATCGAACCCAAATTGGGAATAGAAGTTGGTTATAATAAATTAATCTTCTTAAGAGCAGGCTTTGGTAATGTCCAAAAAATAAAAGATGAATTCAATC
>CALMKY010000037.1 GCA_937867195.1 uncultured Saprospiraceae bacterium
CTCTTAGTTTGGGATTGTCCCCGATTGCTAATTGTACCAAATGTAAGCGATCATAATCGTTGGCTAATGAATTAGCCGATTTCAAAGGATTTTGAGGAGATACCACCAACCAAACCTGTTGCAAATCCGTATGATTGGCCATATAATTGGCAATGATCATATGACCCGTATGTACAGGATTAAAAGAACCAAAGAATAATCCAATTTTCATTTTATCAAACGTCTTTAATCATATTTACCTGTCAGCAACACCAAAGATCTATAAAAATAGTTAGCCCAATATTCTCATCTATACAGGCAGGATGAAGATCATTCGCTGTAGATCTTATCAATGGTATCTTTAAATTTTTCCAAAACCACTTTTCGTTTAAGACTTAGTTTAGGAGTCATTTCGCCGGTCGCGATGCTCCATTCTTGTGGTAATAAAGCAAACTTTTTGACTTGCTCTACGTGATTAAATAATGGATTGTATTCTTCGATTATATTCTTAAATAATTCCAACACTTTAGGATGCCGGATCAGATCGATTATATCATTAAACTCTATATTATTCTCTTTAGCCCAGAGTTTCAAAGACTCAAAGGAAGGAACAATCAAGGCGCTCACAAACTTTTTATCAGCACCTACCACCATCATTTGTTCGATGTATTTGTGTTCTTTCATTTTATTTTCTATCGGTTGGGGTGCTACATATTTGCCGCCGCTGGTTTTAAATATTTCCTTTTTACGATCGGTAATTTTTAAAAAACGGTTTTCTACCATCGTTCCGATATCACCCGTATGAAAATACCCATCCCGGTCGATCACTTCTGCTGTAAGATCGGGTCGTTTATAGTAGCCCATCATAATATTATCACCTTTTGCACAGATCTCACCATCTTCGGCAATTTTGATATCTACACCTTGAATGATCGGACCCACCGTACCAAATCTGCGATCTTTAGCACTATACCGATTTACTGATAGAACCGGCGAAGTTTCAGTAAGGCCATAACCTTCCATGATAGCAATCCTGGCAGCAGTAAATACTCTTAATAATTTTACCTGGCATGCAGCAGAACCTACGATGATGGCTTTGAGTTGACCACCAAGACCTTCTTTCCACTTACTCAGGACCAGTTTGTTAGCTATATTCAGTTTAGTATGGTACCAGGGGCCTTGATTTTTGCTTACATCAAATTTGTCAGCGATCCCTACAGACCAAAAAAACAGAGACTTTTTAATACCAGAGAGTTCCTGACCTTTACCCATGATTCGCTCGTATACTTTTTCCAGTAACCTGGGGACCGTAGTAAACACGGATGGTTTTACTTCTTTCAAATTTTCCCCGATTTTATCTATCGACTCTGCATAATAAATAGATACTCCATTGAATAAATAAATATAACTCACCATTCTTTCGAAAATATGATTGAGTGGCAAGAAACTCAAGGCACGCTCATTTTTATTTATGAAATCCTGAAAAACGGACGAACAATTCAATACATTACTCAAAATATTTTTATGACTCAGCATAACACCTTTGGGTACACCGGTCGTACCCGAAGTATAGATAATGGTCGCAAGGTCTTCATAGTTTATTTTGGAGGATACTTCTTCCAGCTTTTTAAAATCCAGTTCATTGGGTTTATGGGTTATTTCCTTCCAATGAAGAGATGGTTGTATATCGTTGAATGTAAACACTGCCTGGACAGTAGGTAATACATTGCGAATACTTTGTACTTTATCAAACAATTCGCGATCACCTACGAAAACTAATTTGGTAGCCGAATCATTTAATACAAACTCGAGTTCGCCCGGTGATAAAGTTGGATAAAGCGGAACCAGGATAGCACCGACTTTTTGAACGGCAAGGTCCAGCAACAACCATTCCGGACGATTGCTGCTCATAACGGCGATTTTATCACGGCCTTCGATGGTCATATCATTTGCTGAAATACCCAGGTGGATCAATCCGGCAGCTAATGTATCCACGATCGATTTAACCTCCTTTGTACTGTATTTGCGCCAAATCCCTTCTTCTTTGGCGGCAAACATATCATCCATAGGAAAATCGCGTAATGCTGTATCGATACAATCGAAAAGTCTGGTTGCGTTTGGCATAGACTTTAAAAGTAATAATTATCTATTGATTAAAGAACCGGCGAATCGCATACGCTAATGG
>CALMKY010000038.1 GCA_937867195.1 uncultured Saprospiraceae bacterium
TTATGTGGAAACAAAACTCCATCTACAGCCCAACAGCGGCACCCAGAACCGCTTCTGAATCTAAGAATTCCCCTCAGTCTAATCAGACCGGCAGTCCTAAATTCTCTAATTTTATTATCAAATTGGGAACCAGTCAGAAAGAGCGAAGTACTTTCGAAGATAAATTGGAAGATGACCAATCCACCGCGTAAGAATGAATTTTTACTTCCTTTACTGACATGTCCTTTGAGTACTTGTATGGGCTCAAAGGATGATAAATACCATGCCGGATAGATCCCAGCTATCAAACCAATCAATACTGCAGCTATCCATGTCACAGGCAATATCCATCCATCTGTCCAGGAAAGAGTGATGTGCTTATCGGATAATTGATTAAAATAAGGTAAGAACAAAATGGCTAATAGGGTCCCTATCACAAATGACATAAAACTAAATAAGACAGACTCCGTCAAAAACTGATAGACCAAAGTATCTCGATACGATCCAATGACTTTGCGCAATCCCACTTCTTTGGCTCGATTAGCAGATTTAGCGGTTGAAAGATTGACAAAATTGATGCCGGCAATGATCAATATAAATAATGCAATCACGGAGAATAACCAAACGAATTTGATATCGCTTTTTTCAAGGCGATCTTCTACATTCGTAGAAAATAAATGTATATCCGGAATGGGTTGAATTCTTATTTTGGCTGTTTTGATGATTTCTAACCCAACTTTATCACCTTCTTTTTCCATCATCGGTAGGTAGTATTTAGTCTTGATGGATTCTAATTTATCTTGAAAGCCAGATGCCGAAGTTTCCTTTCTAATCATGGCATACGTATAATAATTGCTGGCTCCCCAAGAGGTTTGCTCTCCTTTCCATAGTTCGTGGCCAGTGAGGGATAGTGCAAAATCAAATTTAATATGTGAGTTATACGGTAAATCAGCCATCACACCTCCTATCTTAAACGGCCGGGCTTCATTATTATTTAAGATCATGATTTTGCCTACCGGATTTTGACCCGGAAAATATTTTTGTGCTTTACTTTGAGACAATATCATGGTATTCGGTTCATTGAGTGCTGTACTTCGATCGCCGTTGATCATTGGTATCTCAAGCATGTCGAGCATGGACTGATCGATGTATACAAATCCTTCTTCGTAATTATTGAGCACATCACCTTGTTTTTTCAATTGGTTACTACCTACATTTTCAAATAATGGTTGAGTCAACAGCCTGCCTGAATTCTCTACTTCGGGATAATCATCTTTGACCGCTTTTGCCATTGGAGCAGGCCAAGCAGCACTACTTACTTCCCGGCCATCCATCACACCGTGTATTGAGATACGAAAGATTCGATCTGCATTGGACCAGGTACGGTCATAGCTGAGTTCATCTTTGATGTAGAATGCAATCAATAAACAAGCAGCTATGCTCAGGGCAAATCCTCCCACTTTGATCAGTGAGTACAGTTTATGTTTAATAAGATTGCGCCAGGCTATTTTTATATAGTTTTGAAACATGGACGATAAATTTAAAATTGTATTGAAGGAAGGTATCAATGTCCATTTCATTTATAATGCCAAAATCATAATAATTTGATTTTCTGCCATTTGGTTTTAGGTGATACTTTGAAAGTGTACGAAAACGAACAGTCTGATTTTATTTTAGCTACAAGATGATACAAGGTTAGTTTGTACCTTTACTTTATTGAAGCAGCGTCTCCATAAATTATTACTTCCATTCCTTATTTTACAAGCTATCATCGTGATTGGCGTGGTTGGATATATGCTGATCGAACATTATACGTTGATCGAGGCATTGTATATGACGACACTGGCCATCACGACGGTCGGATTTGGGGAAGTAAGGCCTTTGTCAGATGCAGGGAAAATATTTACCATCTTCTTGTTGATCATCAGCTGGTCTACCCTGGCATTTGTCCTGGCACGCATCACTCAGTTTGTGGTCACCGGTGAAATCAATAAATATTTTAAATCAAGGAAAATGATGAATGTAATCAGCAAACTTCATAATCATGTTATCATCTGTGGATTCGGCCGCAATGGCTCT
>CALMKY010000039.1 GCA_937867195.1 uncultured Saprospiraceae bacterium
TAATAGCCCTTCACAAAGTATTGTGTTAAGAAAATTCAATTCCAACGGATTGTTAATCTCCACATTTTATTTTAATTCTAAAAATAAGTTTATTAGAAGCCGATTTGCCACTCAATTACAAGATTCAGATTTTATTATTTCAAGTGCTACAAGGTCAAATTACTCATCAATAATAAAAAAAGCTGAGATACTAAGAATTAAACCCGATGGTACTGAATTATGGAATAAATCATTTGATGAAGAATATAAATTTAATCCAAGATCTGTCGGGATCGTAAATTCAAAAGATGCTATCTACTACCTGACTGAATCCACAGGCGAAATTGCCAACGAAAAGGATAGCTTAAATTTTAGAATTTTAGATTTAAATGGAAATATCATTATTGAAAGGGCGATTCAAACAGATGCTAGTGTCTTCCCGGAGACAAGCGAAGTTCTACAAAATATAAATCAGGAATTTTTAATTGTTTATACAGCGATTGATGATAATGACTGTAATTATGAAGATCTTTACATGGTTAAACTAGATTTAAAAGGAAAGGAATTATGGAGAATAAGGTATGGTACCCAAGAAAGCGAAGTTTCGAACAAAACAATTCAAACAAAAGATGGGGGTTATATTTGTGTGGCTACTTTGTATCGTAATCACAATACATCATTAGACAATATTAATACTGCGAATTCAGATTTATTACTTATAAAAATTAATCATAACGGCGACATCACATGGGCAAATAGTTATGGTGGCAATTCATTAGAGGCTGGTGTATCCATAATTGAAAAATCCAACGGCAATTTTCTGATTTTAGGCGCATCAACGAATAACACACCGTATAGTATATACTATCCTTTTTTTCTGGAAGTGGATCCAAATGGAAGACCATTATAATAAAAGAATAAGTAATTTACAATCCCCCCACGACATACATTTGATCCAGAGTAGGACTTGATTTTCCTCCTTCATCTTCAAGAGTTACCGCAAAAGCGGAAGCCCGGTCTACAATGCTTTTTTCTGTCTGGTGAATACTGCCGACTACATTGTTTTGAATCACACCCATATCGAGAGGTTTGCCATCTTGAATCGCCCACAATTGATATTGTTTTCCTTTTGGCGGCGTAGGTAATCCGGCAAAATCAAAATATAGTTTTCGGGAAGTACTGTCGATGAGTACCGATGCATAAGATGTTGGTGAGAGTTTGGTACCCGCTAACTTAATGAGTTTGTTTTGAGGATTGGTGATCCGGTTGATGATCGATTGTAATTCTTTATTTTGATTATCGATTTCGTCGCATTTGGATTTCTGTAACTGCAATTCAATTTTGGATTGGTTCAGTGCATTGTTTAATTTAGAAAAACGGTAGACGCTGAATGCAATAAAAAACAGCAAAGCACTCGATAATAACCAGGTCCATGGAAATTTAGAAGAAGGGGGCGAAACGGAAGGCAAATTCTTTTTAAGATGATCAATTAATTGGTCTTCCGTCAGCTTTGGTTTCACTCCTTGCGATTGGGCATAGGCTTGTAAAGTTTGTTCAATGGACTTCACTTCTGCAGCAACCTCGGGATATTGAGCCATCATTTGCTCTACCTGTGCGCTTTGTGTAGAAGATAGCGAGCCAATTACATATTGCTCGAGAATTCCTGAATCTATGTATGCATTGATATCCATTACATGATCAGGTTTAAAAATACATAAATCAAAATAATAACGGTTAAGGCAGCTAATATTTGCCGGTCACCGCTCAGGTATTCTCTCAGCTTTATCAGTCCTCTTCTCACTTTGGTCTTTACGGTACCGAGTGGTACATCAAGATCCTGTGCACATTCTTCGTGGGTATATCCCTGCAGATAAACCATCTCGATCATTTGACGAGCATCTGCATCTAGCGTTTTTAAGATGCGTTGTATGGATTCCGGATCTTGTGTGACATTTTCACTTTTGGTATCGTGGATGGATTCATTGCTTTGCAAACTATCCGTCCGCAACGAATTGCGATAGGATACTGTACGCACTTTGTCGATGGATGCATTCCGTGCTATGCGCGCGATCCATGTAAAAAGTTTACTTTTCGTGGGATCATACGATGCTATATTGTGAAAGCATTTAAGAAACACATCATTCAATACTTCCTCGGCAGTTTCCTCTGATCTCACAATGCGCATGATGATACCATAGATCGCATCGTTGTAATTACGATACAGCAATCGCAAACCCTGTTCATTACCATTTTGCAATAAACTCAAGATAATATCATCCGTGGCAAATCGACTATCCAATGCTATAGTATTCATGGCTAAGATACAATTTAGAATGATACGGTGACACCTCCTTTCAGAAAGAACGGAGTACCCGGTGTAAAATGGATTTCATCTACAGGATTCACCTCCGTTTTTAGCCTTGTCAACGTTGCAAACTGTGTTTCATTCCATTTTACATTAAAAATATTTTCCACTCTTACGTGCAATCTTATTTTATTATTTAAGGTATATGAACCGGCAAAATCATTTACAAAATACCCCTGGGCGGTAAGAGAATAATCTTCATTGGCAGGTCGCTTTGATAAAAATCTATAATTGAATGAAAGTTCAAATTTGTTTTTATGAATCGTCAAAGCTCCCATACTGGATAGGATCGGTGCAAGTGGAATATAATTTTGACCTTTAGGATCGTCGATGCTCCTGCCATGAGAATAATTGATGTCGCTATTAAAAAACAACCAATCGTTAGGCTGATATCTTAATCCAAAATCAATACCCAATCTACGAGTACGACCACTCGGCTCTACGATACCGTCATCTCCTATATAGACAAATTCCTGATTAAGATGCAATATCCAGAGCGCCGAATTAACAATCCATCGTGAGCTCGGTTTCCAGATCATACCGAGATCTAATCCTTTGGCAATAGGCAATATATCTTTGGAAGTTTGCTGTAAGACGACCCTGGCATCATTACTATGAAAACCCAAACCGGATTTAAAATAATACTGCAAATGAGGATTTGCCTGATAAACTATATTAAGCTTTGGACTCAACAGTGCTTTGGATGCACTTTTTTTATTTCCATCATCTAATAAATCTGTATAGATAAAATTAAAGTGATCTAAACGCAATGAGGGGTTGATAAGCCAACGACCGGATTCAAAATTTGCATTGAGATATCCAAATGAATTTAGTTCATTGATATTGCCGTATTTCTTTAAACTTAATTGCATTCGTTTTTCAGCATTGGCTAGGGCGATTTGATTGACTTCGTCTGTCCGAAACCCCAATCCGGCATCCCATTTTAAAGTAGCACTCTTCAAATCCTGACGGCCCAGAAGATTGGCATTATAACCAAAAAGTGTACGATGTTCTCTTTGATTGATCTGATCACCATGAATGGGATCGTTGAGAAAGAACGTAAAGTCTGAAAACAAATTAAAATTATATTTTGAAATAAATGCTTTTTGTTCAAACGTAAGATTTTGACTCAGTTTGCTTTGAAGTGAGGCAATGAGATGTTGTCTCGAAGTATTGCCTCCTTCGGTATTATCGATCGATCCAAATCGGGAAATGCTACCATCTTCCACAGCACGAGTCGGCACCTGACCACTTGCATTCCACTTACTGGAAAACTGGCTTGCAATGATGGAAAGTGAATTGTTTGTATTCAATTCGGTATTGAATCTCGTCATAAAATTGGCCCGGTAAAAATTTTGGGGAGAGACAAACCATCCATCACTATGATTGTATTCACCTGCAAAATACATCGAAGAGTGAGTATGATTGAATACGTTGATCAGAGCACTAGACCTGTAAGAATTGTATTGACCTGCTTCAAGGGTGACAGCTGAATGATCCAATTTTTCTTTTAATTGAAAATTGACGTAGGCACCTGTCGTAAAATCACCTTTATCGGCGTAGTAAGGCCCTTTACCGAAATCTATTTTCTTAATCGTTTCGGGAATCACGAAATGCAAATCAGCATATCCCTGGCCATGTGCATGTGATACCATATTGACCGGCATGCCTTCTACCGAAACAGCCACATCCGTACCGTGATCCACATCAAATCCGCGTAAAAACATTTGTTCCGCCTTGCCACCACCGGCATGCTGACCTATGAACAGACCCGGTACTGTTCTTAAAACTTCCTGGGATGAAGAGACAGGATTTATTTTAAGGTCAATATCAGATACTAGATTTGTAGCTTTTACAGAATATGCAATGGTGACCTGTTCTAACGAGAAAGATTCGGAATGCAACATGATTAGAGGGTGCTCGATCAAAGACTGATTCACCTGAAAAGTATCTACTTTAAATCCAAAGAATGAAACTATACATTGTTCATTGAGCGCATTGGTTAAGTATACTATTCCTTTCTGATCTGAAGAATAGTATTTATCAGATGTCAGGGTATGGACCACGGCTCCGACCACGGGTTCTTTTTTTTCATCAACGATGGTAAATTCCAGAGACTGGGAGGAGATTTTACCAATGACATGAATCAATAAGAAAAAGTGTACAAATAATTGCTTCAATTGCATTATGAGTAATGTACGCTAAAATCGGCCAGATAGATTCAGCTCAAAAGTTAAATTTTGCTACATTCGCGTGGATGACTCAGTTACAAAAGCGGATCACACTTTTTGGGTTAACTATGATCGCCATTGGCTCTTCCATTGGCTCAGGCATTTTTGTAACTCCCGGGTCAATAGCCAGGGAGCTTCCTGTGCCTCATTTGATTTTTTTGGTCTGGTTTTTAGGCGGCGTGATGGGCCTGACCGGGGCACTTACTTTTTCAGAATTAGGAGGTATGTTTAATCGGGCAGGAGGTGTCTATGTCTATATCAAAGAAGCTTATGGCGATCTGGCAGCATTTGTCTATGGATGGGTCATGCTGATGGTTATCAATACAGGAGCATTGGCCGGTCTTTGTGTTGCCTTTGCCGAATATCTTAAAATATTAATACCGGGTATCTCGGATCAGTGGAAAACAATCATTGCATCAGTGACATTGATTTCACTTACGTTGATCAATCTCAGAGGAGTGCACTATAGTCAATATGTTTCCAATATCCTTACGGTCATCAAGATCAGTGCCATTGTTTTTATTGTCCTGCTTGGATTATTTTGTGGTAATCAGAATGCGGTTAATTTAAATTTTAATTCCATCCATGCATTTACACCGGCAGCAGGCTTATTTTCTTCCATATTTACAGCCATGGTGGGTGTATTTTTTTCTGTCGGAGGCTGGCATCACGCGACGTTCGTTGCCAGTGAAGTCATCAATCCTTCCAAAAACATTGCACGTGCTATGGTCATTGGTATTGTAATCATCACTCTTAGTTACCTGACCATCAACCTTGCTTTTATGCGACTGTTGCCGCTCCATCTGATTGCTTCTACCCAAACGGTGGCGAGCGATGCAGTGACATCCGTCATTCCATGGGGAGGTAGGCTCATTGCGATCGGAATAGCACTGTCCATATTTGGTACAATCAGCATCTATAGTATGAGTGCACCCCGTATATTTTATGCGATGGCAGAAGATAAAATATTTTTTCCCGCATTTGCGCGTGTCCATGCAAGGTGGCATACCCCGGTGATCTCTATGCTTTTTCAAGCAATCTGGGCTTTGTGCATTTTACTTTTTTTTAAAGCTTATTTTGATAAGATCATCACTTTTGTCACATTTATGGATGCCTTGTTTTTTGCTTTGGCAGCAGCATCCGTTTTTGTATTCAGATTAAAAAAGAGAGAGGCGGAGAGACCCTATCGGGTATGGGGATATCCCGTCATACCCATCGTATTTATAACTTTGCAAATGACCTTTGCCATCAATATTTTTTTTCAAAAACCGGAACAAGCCGTGCCTGGTTTAATACTTTTGATGGTCGGAGCAGGTTTGTTTTATTGGTTTAAGAAAAACAAGTCGTATAACGTAAAGAATTAATAATTTTGGTAGAAACTATTCACCGTTTTACTTACGTGGCCAGAAGACAGAAATATTTAAACCGGCATGATGAATATGTCGCTAAGAAAGCAAAGACGATTAAAAGTATATTTACTTTGCTGGGAGTTTGTGCTTTATTGTTTTTTATAAATAAAGGGACCTCTCCATTTGATCCATGGTCAAAAGTACCGATCATGGCAATATTTGGCGTGATCGCACTGCAGGTCTTTAAACTTATTGGCTTAAGGATATCGGCTCGAATTGAAGAGAGACATTTGCAATCCCAATATGATGCCCGGCCGCAAGACTCATTTGCCAATCAAATCACTAAGCCTTATACTCAGGATGATAAATTGGAGCTAAGAGACATGAATGCACCCACCAAAGAAAAAGTAGTGCAGAAACAATGGAAAGACAGCGATCTGGTGTGAGGCATGGTAACCAGGTTTGAAATTTATCAAGTCCGGTTTTTTTCAGTTGTTAAACTTTTTAATGAAAATTCCTTTGAGCTAAGTCAGTACACCGGTATCAACCATTTAAACACATATGCCTGTAACAAAGTAATGATCGATAAGATGATCAACATAATAAAACTATGTTTGATGGTAAACCTAAACAGATGGTGTTCTTTACCTGTAAGCCCAACCGAAGCTGCAGCAATGGCAATGGATTGAGGTGAAATCATTTTACCGGCAACGCCACCGGAAGCATTGGCAGCTACCGTGACGACCGGATGAACGCCGATAGCGTCCGCTGTGGTACTTTGTAATTTACAGAAAAGTGCATTGGAAGAAGTATCAGAACCGGTAAGAAATACCCCAAGCCAACCCAATATGGGAGAAAAGAATGGAAATAAAGTCCCGGTACTCGCCAGTGCCTTCGCGATCGACGTAGACATACCGCTATAGTTAGCTACAAATGCAAAAGCCAGGACAGACGATACCGTTATCGCAGGTATGATCAATTGTCTCAAGGTTTGTTTGAAAACAATCCAGCCCTCCCCAAAAGATAATCCTATTACCGGAATGCAAACCAAATCTGCCAGTAAGACAGCAGTACCTGTAGCAGACAAATAGTTAATCTCAAATGGTTTTATTGCCAGCAGGTTTCCATCTGATTTGTAAATAGTGTCCTTTAATCCGGGAATATCAAATTTAATAAATCCAAGATGATTCAATGCGGTTTTAATGGAGGGTATACCCCAGGCGATTACAAATAGACTCATGACTATAAAAGGAGACCAGGCTCTCAATACTTCTCCCGATGAATGATGTAATACGGTATCAATCGTCTGAGGTGGTTCGTGATCAAATCGCCAATTTTCCTTAGGTTTCCAATATTTTAATAATACCATCAGGGCAAAGATGGTAGCGATGCCTGCCAGGACATCCGGAAGATAGGGGCCTAAATAATTAGACGAATACCATTGAACAAATGCAAATGTAAATCCAGCCGTAAAGATCGCCGGCATGATTTGTTTTGATTTATTCCATCCGCACATGATCACGGACAAATACATGGGTAATATCAGGGATAAGATTGGCAGCGTACGACCAATCATTTGAGATACCGCCATCTCGGGTATATCCGATACTTTAGAAGCCATAATGGTGGCAGTACCGATGGACCCAAAAGGAACCGGTGATGTATTGGCAATTAAACAAATACCCGCTGCATACAACGGGTCGAAACCAAGACCAATCAAGATCGAAGCGGAGATGGCTACCGGTGCGCCGAATCCTCCCGTACCTTCCAGAAATGCACCAAAAGAAAATGCGATCAATAATGCCTGTAAGCGCCTATCCGGAGTAACCGATGCCATGAAATTTTTAATAATCTCAAACTGCCCACTTTTTACCGTAAGATTAAATAAAAACAATGCATTCAAAATAATCCAGCATATCGGAAACAGACCATACAAAGCACCGTTCAATGCGGAAGAAGCAATCAGAGTAAACGGCATTCGATAAATTAACAATACAATCAATACGGCCGATAATAAGGTCAACAGGCTGGCAATATGCCCCGGAGCTTTTTTGATGATTAAAAAATAAAAGATAACGAGAATGGGTACGAAAGCTATGCCGGCGGATAATGCTATATGATGGAGTGGATCGGTGACCTGGGTCCAAGGCATATCGGTAAGGATTTTATTCAGTCATTAAATCTATGAAAATATTCCCAATCTTGCTTTGAACTAAAAGAGATTAACTTGCAGAGTATTAATATCATTGTCATGGTCAGAAATGTTTTGAGCGTAGTTTTGGGATATACGATTTTCGTGATCTCTTCACTAACACTATTTAAATTTTCCGGCATTGATCCTCACGCGGATCCGTCTATGGTCATTATTATAATTACCATGCTGTATGGAGCTCTGTTTTCTTTCTTATCGGGTTATGTCACCAAACGCATATCGCAAAGTAATTCACTCAACATGAATTTTATACTTTCTATCGTAATGGCAGGCTTTGCTTTATTTTCATCATTTAAGTCAGAGGGTAATCACTGGACCCAAATTTTGGCCATAGCTGTATTTGCTCCCTTAACGATCCTGGGCGGAATGAGTAAACATAACTGGAAAACCATATTTAAAAAGAAATGATCTATATCACTCAATTAATTTATGTCATCGAGGGACAGGAAAAAGTTTTCGATGAATTTGAACGTATTGCTATCCCGATTATTGCTCAATACAATGGCCGATTACTTTTTAGAATCAGACCTTCGAAAACGAATGTAATCGAAAGTAATATAGAAGATCCATATGAAATTCATCTCGTAACATTTGAATCTCAACAGGATTTTGAAAATTTTATAATGGACAAGGAACGAAAGAAGTTTCTATACCTGAAAGAACAATCGATCCAAGAATCGATCTTAATCCAGGGATCTAAACTATAGAATTTGTTGGATCGATTCAATTCTTGTTTTATCATGATGAATCAGAGCGAACATTGATTGAAGTCGTTATCTTTAAAGCAGAGCGATTTTCATAACACCTGGTATGACACAAGCACATTAATATTCTCAAAGGCATTGGATTTGAATTATTTGATTCGATGACTTTTATTCTCATTATTTTCAGGATATTTATTTATTGAAATGCATTAAAAGCCTGGTTTATATGATTTTTGTTTGGTTACTCTTTTTTACCTATTGCAGGAACGCTACAAAAAACAATCAGACATCTTCTGAATCAAAACTTGATAGCAAGCAGGACAGTACGTATATATGGACCAAGTTATTGGATCGTGGGGACTGGAAAAAAAGTTATAATTTTCAAATGTTTACTGTCCACGATACACTTTGGATTTTTCATTCGGAGGGTAATTGGTATTCTGTAGACGGTAAAAACTGGACAAAATCAAAATTGACCAATTCCATTTCCAATCTTGCTTTTCTGGATTATATATATTTTAATGGATCGATGTATGGACTGGGAAATTTTAAAGGAAATATTCAACAGTATACTTTTAAACCTGAAATATACAGAACTACTGACTTTAAAAATTGGACCATCCTTTCCAATTCAAGTAATTTGCCCCATCGCTTTTTCTATCACCCTTTTGCATTTAATCATGCTATATGGATTGTTGGAGGAGAAGATAAAAAAACCAAGTATTCTGATATTTGGAGATCAGCCGATGGTATCCATTGGATTAAACTAAAGGAAAATTTGCCATTCGGTAAAAGAAGCGGTAGTCAAATTGTAAATTTAAATGACACTTTATATTTACTCGATCATGATGTGTGGAGGTCAGCCAATGGATTGGATTGGCAGCTTGTAACCAATGAGATAGTAAAAGGAGAGCAAATTTTTGGATATTCTGCCCAGGTATTTGATCATAAGATATGGTTATTAGGCTGTAACCGAAATGGCCGGTTTTCCAGTCAGGTATTGATGAGTGAGGATGGGAAAAAATGGTATTCACAAGCAGCCCCCTGGCTTCCACGAGGCGGTATAGCTGCTACAGTACGTGATAATAAAATATATATGACCGGTGGTAAGTATGGAGGCACCCCAGATCATCCTGATTTTAGATACGATAATGATCTTTGGATGCTCGAAAAAATTGGAAACTCAAAAAACTAAATGAAATCAATCACTCAAAATAACAAGTCGATCGGAACTATCTTCGCTATCCTTGCCACCTTGATTTGGTCTGCCAATTTTGTGATTGCTCGTGGACTCAGCTCACAAGTGCCACCAATCACCCTGGCATTTTATCGATGGTTCACTGCATTGATTGCCATATCTCCCTTTGCCGTTAAAAGTGCATGGCAAAACCGAACGATCATTAAAGAAAATATCTTGTATTTGACCCTTGCAGGATTTTTTGGGGTAACCCTATTCAATACATTGATCTATATTGCCGGCCAATCGACGACTTCATTTAATCTGTCATTGATCGCTGTTTCCTCTCCCATCTTCATAGTTGCTTTTGCGATTCTTTTTTTTAAGGAAAGGATAAAGATTATAAAAGGACTGGGTATATTCATAGTCATCTTGGGTGTATTCTTATTATTGACAAAAGGAAATATCAGCACCCTGTCGACTTTAAAATTTGCTCACGGTGACTTGTGGATGTTATTAGCTGCCATCGTATTTGCAGTTTATTCAATGCTGGTACGGATCAAACCCAAGCTCATCGAGACCAGAATTTTTTTATTTTCTACTTTTCTCATTGGAGTAATCTTATTAATTCCGGCGTATCTGTGGGAGTGTAGCAATGGTCAATACATAGCGTCTATTAATTCAAAAACTATGTATGCCATATTGTATTTGGGCATATTCGCATCGCTCATTGCTTTTTATTTGTGGAATGAAGCCATTCATAAAATAGGATCTTCTAAATCTGCTTTGATTTATTATTTGATACCTGTTTTCAGTGGCTTTTTGGCCTATCTTTTTCTTGGTGAAAAGATCGTGTCAGGACAATTCATCAGCATGCTGGTCATTTTAATAGGATTGGTGATTTACAACAGGTTTTGATACATCGATTTATTATAGATAATGGATAGAATAAAATTTAAATCCTGAATCAATTAGCCCTCCCGGAATAACTCGCAAAAGCAATCATCTTACTATCCGGCGACCAACTCGGAGTATTAATGGTGCCCTGACCTCCATATAAATATGCGATCGTGCGAGGAAATCCACCATTGGCGGGCATGAGCTTGAGGGATACAGGTTTGCACCCGGGATGTGTCGATGGATCAATATCATCCGCAAAAGATATATAGGCTATCCATTTGCCATCGGGACTCAAATGAGGAAACCAATTATTGTATTGATCAAATGTCAATTGTTCTTTAGCACTGCCATCGGGCTTCATTCGCCAGAGTTGCATGGTACCGGTAGTCGATCCATTGTAATAGACCCATTGACCATCGGGAGATCCTTCGGGACCATCCACATGACCAAATGTATGATCGGTAAGTTGAGTCTCTGCACCATTATCGATATTGGCTTTGTATACATGATAGAGTGAATTACGAGACGTATCTCTGCGTGCTACGAAATACACTTCTTTATTATTAGCCGACCAACCATGAAGATAAGATGGTGTTTTTTCGGTAACCAATTTAGGAGTACCACCTGTCAAAGGCACTACATACACCGTAGATCCGCCACCAAACATACCCTGTCTTGATGAAGATATACCGAGCGTCTTACCGTCGAACGAAATTACGTGATCATTATTATTTCGTTCTACTGTACCCGTATTGAGTTTGATGGGAGTAGAGCTTCCATCCAAAGGTAATGTCCATATATTTCCTTTACTGTTAAATAAAAGTCTTTTACCATCGGGCATCCAGTTAGGTGCTTCGAATCGCTGCGCACTTTCATATATAATTTTGCGCTTACCCGTAAAAACATCCATGATTTCCAATCGAGAACCAATCGAGTCTGCACCATTGAAATTAAAACTCGCAGGCATCGGTCGATCCACTCGTACATTGTAGACACGGGCTTCCTCCAATACATCGGCATTATGAGATCCTATAAATATGCCTACAAAAGGATTATCTCCGATATTATCCATGGTGATGGCGCCATAGGATTGCAATGGTTCTCCGGCATTAGCGATGCGCATAGTATAAGTCTTGCCTTTTCGCTCGATCTGTATGGTGCGTGCTTTTTTCTTAGGGAAGAATTGCTCATCCTGAGGATCGCGCATATACGCACCACGCAGCACACGCCATTGGGCTACGGTAAGACCGTCACCGTGTACTGTCGCTGTAAAATGAACGGCATCGTCATTGAGATTTTCTCGTACCATCCATCCTATCTTGCGATGACCTTCTTTGCCTTGAGGGGAAGTAAATTCAAAATCTGCCGTCACGATAAAATCACCCTTGATCCGACTGGCGAGATAATGAAATTCATCACGATTAAACCAGATATTATATCCTGCACCTTTAATTGTATATTCTTGTTTGGCTACATCGTACGATGAAGCTCCGGCCAGCTTGGGCTTGCCTACGTCGACGGCCGTATCAAATACACCGATGCGCGACATGGGTTGAGCAAAATGAAAATTCATCATGATCAAAGAAAGACTAATACAAAGAAAGATTTTTATTTTCATGTAAAATAGAAAGTTAGAATGAGTAAATGTATGATGATGATGGAAATTAAAGGAATGAACGGGGAGATTGACTGTTTTTTACTGAAAAATAATATGGAAAGTAGAACAATTGGTTTAAATCGTATTAGTAAGCGGAAGCTAGGCTGCAAATACCTCGTGTTATTACCAATGCGAAATTGAAGGCATCCAGCTAATTTATAAAGACGTTTTTTGCCAATGTCTTAAACCTTACCCCATTTGCCTGGGTGACCGTAATCGTGACCTGGCCGGTCTTGCTGGTATGGACATCACCGATTGTACCCGATTTACCCTTGTGCGTACCGGCGATTACCTTGCATTGAGCACCATCTATTAATTTTGTCTTATTCATTTGTATTGTCTTAATCTTTTAATTCTATCGTTTGTAAAGGAGGAGAATGATGGTAGTTAATATTCAATTGCCATTGTCTTTGATAAATAGAGTGATATCGAATCATCATTCTGAAAGAAGCGTCCTGTATTAGATTTATCATAGAGTCTTTGATATCATTTCCTTGTGCACCTGCAAGATTCAATTGTTCACCCTGTGCAATAATCCGGCTTGGATAAATATCAACATAACCAAAGGTACCTTTAAATTTCTTTCTTTTGAGCTTTTGACTGATCAGATCAGACATTCCCTGGTACATCGTATCATTTAATATGACCGTGCAACTATCAATGATAGCCGGACCAACTCCTTTGTTGATGAGTGTATAGTAAAACTCATGCTCATTCTTAAGATCGCTATCGGTTTGCGAAATATCGACCTGCAAAAAAGGCCATACAGAAGCTTCCTGCTGCTGATGCTGGATGTAAGCCTGATAGCTTGATACCGCAAGTGCGCATATGCTTACAATCGTGGCCATGATAGCAGTCCACGTATTTGAGCTTATCCTTGGTTTTAATTTTTCTTTCATCCGGCATTTATTTCTGGTGCTTAAAAAAGGATTCGGATCTGTTCCAAGAATGCAAAATTGTTTTCGATAGCATAAAAATAATATCTGATTTTCATGAACCCAAGGAGATTTTTATCATTTTTTTACAATTGACCGTTTCAAAAATATGATTATTTTATAACGGTAAAACGAATTCAAATTAGCTTAATAATTCTTACGCCTTTCATCTATATTTACTCCCTTAATATCAATAAAACGAAATGCGGCTTTTTATCTTATTTCTTCTCCTTGTATTCTCCACATCTCTATTCCATTCTTGTCAATATCTATCTTCTAAACGAGTCCTGGTCTTCTCCCATACCAAAGGATACCGGCATGCCTCTATCGAAAAAGGCCATGCGGCCATTCAAAAAATCGGTAAAGAAAAGGGGTGGCATATTACGATCAGTGAAAACCCGGGAATTTTTACGGACGATTCATTAAAGCAATTTGATGTCATTTTATTTCTAAGTACTACAGGTGATATACTCAATGCAAAGCAGGAAGCAGCTTTCATGCGGTATATACAAGCAGGTGGCGGATGGGTAGGTGTACATGCCGCTGCCGATACTGAATATGGATGGATCTGGTATGGCCAGTTGGCCGGTGCTTATTTTGATTCTCATCCTGCACAGGCGAATGCAACGATTCAGGTGACATGCGATGGTCATGACTTCTGTAAATCATTACCTGCAAAATGGTCACGCTGGGACGAATGGTATAATTTT